>JAYVPR010000243.1:0-6892 GCA_043757245.1 Polaromonas sp.
GCTCTCCACCGAGCTGGGCGTCGCTCTCGGCCAAACCATCATCATCGACAACAAGCCCGGCGCAGGCGGCACGGTAGGCACGGGCTTTGTGGCCAAGTCCACGCCCGACAGCGGCGCGATGGTACTGGCCGCAGCCAGCCACAACATTGCAGGCAGCCTGTACGCCAAACTGGCCTATGACCCGCAAAAAGACTTTGCACCCATGGCCCACATCGGCACCGCCGACTACGTACTGATGGTTCACCCCGACGTGCCCGCCAAAACAGCGGCGGACTACATTCGCTACGCAAAAGCCAACCCCGGCAAAATGAACTACGCCACCGCAGGCGTGGGCAGCGCTACCCATTTATCGATGGCCTACTTCAACGGTCTGGCGGGCATTGACGTGGTGCATGTGCCGCTCAAAGCCACGGGGGAAGCTATCAACGAAGTCATATCTGGCCGTGCCCAGGCCGTGATTGCTGCCAGCATTGGCGCACTGGCCTTTGCCAAAGACAGCCGCATTCGCTTGATTGGCGTTACATCGCCAAAGCGCTCCAGGTATTTGCCCGATGTGCCCACGATTGCCGAGAGCGGCTTGCCCGGTTACCAGTTTGATTCGTGGTTTGGCCTGCTTGGCCCCGTGGGCACGCCAGTTGCTGAAGTCAATCGCGTCAATGCCGCGATGGCCACGCTGCTCAAAGACCCAATAGTTCTTGCGCGACTTGACAAGCAAGGCATTGAGCCCCAGGCCATGAGCAACAGCGACTTTGCCAAACTGCTGGCGATTGACTACGAGCGCATGGCGAAAGTGGTGAAGGCTTCTGGCGCGAAGGTGGAATAAGGCCATGACTTGGCGCGCAACACTTGGGGTGGTCGCCGCTGGGGTGCTCGCAGCTCTGCTGGCGCATTCAGCTCAGGCTCAAGACATCTTCTCGAAATTGTCGCCCGGTCAGTCCATACCCAAAGACTTTCGCGTGGTGTCCTACCCCAATATCAAGCCCAACCAGTTTTCTTGGGTAGCAGATGAGGGTAAAACGGTTTTGAAAGTCGACTCCAACAACAGCGCAGGCAGCCTGGCAGTGCCGGTGGCGCTGCTTGGTGGGCAGACCAGCACCACGCTGCAATGGCGCTGGAAGGTGGACAGGATTCTTGACAAAGCCGATATGGACGAAAAAATGGCCGACGACCATTCTGCCCGGCTGTATGTGTTTTTCGATGTGCCACTGGAATCGCTTTCATGGGCCGACCGCACCAAAATCAAGCTCGCCCGCAGCATTTCGGGTGTTGAAGTGCCCACCGCTGCGCTGTGTTATGTGTGGGACAACAAGCACCGCGTGGGCTACACCGCCTGGAGCCCGTTTACCCGGCTGTTGCGCAAAGTGGTTTTGCAAAGCGGTCCTGGTTCAGTCGGCCAGTGGCGGCCTGAGATGCGTGACGTGGCGGCTGACTTTAAAGAAGCCTTCGGCTTCGATGCACCCGCCATCACCGGCATATCTGTGGGGAACGACACCGACAACACCGACGACCGCGTCACCAGCTGGTTTGGTGACGTGAGTTTTAAAAAATAGTTTTTGCAATGCGTCCGTACAAAGCCTGCGCTTCGCCACGCGGTGGACAAAGCAAGCAGGCGTAATATGTTGCCCTGTTTGATGTTTTTTGATGTTTTTTGATATTTGGGAATTTGGTATGAAACGCTTGTTGACCTCTGTTGCCTTGGCCAGCCTGCTGGCAGCTTGCGCTACCGCCCCAGCACCCTTTGTATACACCGCGCCTGTTCAGCCCGAGTCCCCATCTGGATACACCGCCAAACCGGGCTGGGCGACCAAAAAATTTGCCGTGGCTGCGGCTAATCCATTAGCCACCGATGCAGGTTTGCAGGTGCTGCGCGCCGGAGGCTCAGCGATTGACGCAGCGGTGGCCGTGCAAATGGTGCTGACGCTGGTGGAGCCGCAGTCCAGCGGCATTGGTGGCGGCGCATTCATGCTGCATTCAACCAGCAGCAAGGTTGAGGCTTTTGATGGCCGCGAGACTGCGCCTGCCGGGGTTGATGAAAACCTGTTCATCGGCGCTGATGGTAAGCCGATGGCGTTTTTTGACGGCGTGGTCGGTGGCCGTGCCGTCGGCGTGCCGGGTGTCGTCAAGATGCTGGAAGCAGCACACAAGCAATACGGCAAGCTGCCGTGGGCGCAACTGTTCATACCGGCCATCACGCTGGCCGAAAGCGGTTTTAAAGTCAGCCCGCGCCTGGCCATGCAGCTCAAAAATGATGCGCATTTAAAGAAAGACCCAGCCGCTGCCGCGTACTATTTCGAGGCTGATGGCTCATCTTTAGCAGCCGGTAAATTGTTAAAGAACCCGGCTCTGGCCGACGTGCTGCGGCAAATTGCGGCAAAGGGGTCTGGGGCGATGCATGAGGGCAGCGTCGCCCAGGCCATGGTCAAGAAAGTGCAGGGTCACCCGACCAACCCCGGCAAACTCAGCATGAGCGACTTGGCCGGTTACCAGGTTAAAAAACGCGAGCCGATTTGCAGCGACTATGCCGCAGCGCATACGGCTTACCGCCTGTGCGGCATGCCGCCGCCGAGTTCTGGCGCGATTGCTGTGGGGCAAATTTTGGGCATTTTGGCCAATACCAATGCAGCCACGTTGCCTCCGGTAGCGGGCTTGGGTGGCATACCGGGTACAACAAGCCAAACGCCATCTGCCGACTGGCTGCACTTGTACACCGAGGCATCACGGCTGGCCTTTGCTGACCGAGGGCAATACCTGGGCGACCCTGATTTTGTGACCGCCCCGGGCGGCAACTGGATGAGCTTGCTGGCCCCGGCCTACCTGGCCGACCGCGCCAAGCTGATCGCCCAGCAACCCGGCGGCCAAAGCATGAAAATTGCCAAACCCGGTGTGCCCGGCCCGGTCAAAATCGCCTACGCACCGATGCCAGACCAGCCCGAATACGGTACGTCGCACATCAGCATCATTGATGCTTTTGGCAATGCGATTGCCATGACGTCAACAGTTGAAGACGCCTTTGGCTCGCGCCAATTAACTGACGGCGGCACGGGCAAAGCGGGAGGCTTTTTTCTCAACAACGAGTTGACAGATTTCAGTTTTGCGCCGACCGATGCCGAAGGCATACTGATTGCCAACCGCGTGCAGCCCGGTAAGCGCCCCCGGTCGTCAATGTCGCCCACACTGGTGTTTGACAAGGCGACAGGCCAGATCGTGATGACCGGCGGCAGCATGGGTGGCGCGTTGATCATTCACCACACCGCCAAGCTGCTGTACGGCACATTGAACTGGGGCCTGAACGCCCAGCAAGCGATTGACCTGCCGAATTTCGGATCACTCAACGGCCCGAGCCTGCTGGAAGAAAAACGCTTTGCACCCGCCACGGTTGAGGCCTTGAAAGCACGCGGCGCTGAAGTGCGCGAGATGGCCATGACCAGCGGCCTGCAGGCGATTCAAAAAACAGACACAGGCTTTTTCGGCGGAGCAGACCCACGCCGTGAAGGTGTTGTGCTGGGGGACTAAACCCCTAAACTCGCCTTTAGACCTCAACCCCACACCACAGAGCGCATGGCAATCGAGCCGCCCTGATAGCTGGTGTTAAAAAACCGCATAGGCTCCTTGGCATCTGCTGCCCCGGCGGCGTAGAGCAGCGGCAAATAGTGTTCATGCGTGGGGTGCGCTATTTTGGCCAGGCTGCCGAGCTGCAAAAATTTTTGCAGTGCGCCCAGGTTGCCTTGCTGTATGTGGCCGCCCGTGGTTTGGTCAAACTCCAGCGCCCAATCGTAGGCCTGACTGCCGGATGCACCGCGCTGCATCTGGCTCAGGTTGTGAACGATGTTGCCGCTGCCCACAATCAGCACGCCGCGATCCCGCAGGCTTTTAAGTTGTTTTGCCAATGCGTAGTGGTCTTCAGGCGGACGGCTGTAGTCCATGCTGAGTTGCATGACCGGGATATCCGCTTTGGGAAACATCGGTTTGAGTACCGCCCAGGTGCCGTGGTCGAGCCCCCATTCAGTCATGTCTAGCCCGAGTGGCTGTGAGCCGCGCTGCCGCACCACTTGGCTGATGACCTGAGCCGCTGCGGCATCGCCAGGTACCGGGTATTGCTCATCAAACAGCTCTTGCGGGAAGCCACCAAAGTCGTGGATGGTTTTGGGTTGGCCCATGCCCGTGAGCCACCAGCCTTCGGTCAACCAATGCGCCGAGATGCACAAAATCAGTTGCGGCATCGGCATTTTGGAGCCAAACTCGGCACCCAGGGCCTGCCAGCTACGACGGTATTCGTTGTCGCCAATCGCGTTCATGGGGCTGCCATGGCCGAGAAACAGCACAGGCAGCCTTTCAGATTTTTTAAGCGCGGCAATGCTCTCGATAAAAGGGATGGCATTGATATTGAGCATGGGCTGGTTTTCCTTGGGTAGGCTGACGACAAAGGCCCTAACGTTGAAACAAAGGTGGACGCAAAGCTGATCCTGACGCGAATCTTGCTGATAGCTCGATTAATTGGTAGTTATCCTCAAACATTCAAGCGCCGCGCCTGTTATATTGCACTGCAACATTTTATTTTATTTCATCACCGCCAAGAGGCCACACAAAGGTTTTTCACCCATGCTTTATCAAATCTATGAAACCCAGCGCACGCTGATGGAGCCCTTTGTTGACTTTGCACAGGCAGCTTCAAAAGTTTATAGCAACCCACTGTCGCCCATGGGTCAAAACCCGTTTGCCCAACGCGTGGCAGCTGGTTACAGCCTGCTGCACCGCCTGGGTAAAGACTACGAAAAGCCAGCTTTTGGCATCCAGACGATTGATATTGACGGCACCAGTGTGGCGATTCACGAGCGGGTGGAAGTCAACAAGCCTTTTTGCGAACTGCGCCGTTTCAAGCGCTTCTCCGACGATACCAACACCCTGGCCAAGCTCAAGGGCCAGCCGGCGGTATTGATCGTCGCGCCCCTGTCCGGCCACTACGCCACCTTGCTGCGCGACACCGTTAAAACCATGCTGAAAGACCACAAGGTCTATATCACCGACTGGAAAAACGCACGCACTGTGCCGCTGTCTGATGGCGCGTTTCATCTCGACGATTACGTCAACTACGTGCAGGAGTTCATTCGCCACCTGCAAGCGAAGTACGGCAACTGCCACGTTATTAGCGTGTGCCAGCCCACCGTGCCGGTGTTTGCGGCAGTGTCGTTGATGGCTTCGCGAGGCGAGACCACGCCGCTGTCCATGGTCATGATGGGCGGCCCGATTGATGCACGCAAATCGCCCACCGCCGTCAACAACCTGGCCACCACAAAGCCCTACGAGTGGTTTGAAAAAAATGTAATCTTCCGCGTACCAAGCAACTTTGCAGGCGCAGGCCGCCGCGTTTACCCTGGCTTTTTGCAGCACACCGGCTTTGTGGCCATGAACCCGGATCGCCATGCCACCAGCCACTTTGACTATTTTCAAGACCTGATCAAAGGCGACGATGCCAGCGTTGAAGCGCACCGCAAGTTTTATGACGAGTACAACGCCGTGCTCGACATGGACGCCGACTACTACCTGGAAACCATCAAAACGGTGTTCCAGGAGTTCAAGCTCGTCAATGGCACCTGGGATGTGATCTCAAGCGAGGGCAAAGCCGAGCGCGTCAAACCCGCCGACATCAAGACCACAGCGGTGATGACGGTTGAGGGAGAGCTGGACGATATTTCCGGCTCAGGTCAAACCAAAGCGGCGCTCGAGATGTGCAGCGGTGTAGCCGCAAACCAGAAAACACACTTTGAAGTAACAGGTGCTGGCCACTACGGCATCTTCAGCGGCAAGCGTTGGCGCGACATGGTTTACCCCGCCCTCAAAGTCTTTATTCTTGACCACAACAAGGCTGCAGCGCCCAAAGAACTGGCGCAAACAGCTATCGAATCGGTAGTAAAACCAGTCGCAAATTTAGTAGTGGAACCAGTAATAAAACCAGTCGCAAAGTCAGCTGTCAAGCCTGTTGCGAAAACGGTTATCAAAACTGTGACCAAGTCGGCAGCAAGGCCAGCGACCACGCGTGCAGCGGCCAAAGCAACGCGCAGCAAGTGATGTGATGCCTGCTCTACCGCAGGTCCATATTCAGCTGGCCAACACCCCGCTGGCCAGCCGCATACTTGCCGCATTGCCGCAAACGCAATGCACGCGTTGCGGCTATCCGGACTGCGCAGCGTATGCAGAGGCCATCGCCACAGGTGCAGCTAGTATCAACCAGTGCCCGCCCGGCGGCGCAGAAGGCGTTGAGCGCCTAGCCGCCATCACAGGCACCTTGCCAAGCGCCCTGAACCCGGCCAATGGTGCAGAAGGTCCACGCTCGATTGCCATCATTGACGAGGAATGGTGCATAGGCTGCACGCTGTGCCTCCCAGCCTGCCCGACGGATGCCATCTTGGGCAGCAACAAGATGATGCACACCGTCATCGAGCAATATTGCACCGGTTGCGAGCTGTGCATTGCCGTGTGCCCGGTAGATTGCATCAGCCTTGAAAATGTGACGGGCGAACGAACCGGTTGGAATGGCTGGTCGCAACAAAAAGCTGATGTGGCACGCGGTCGCTATGAGTTTCATAGCGTTTTGCAACCGAATAGATCAAGCTACAACTCTAAATTGGCAAAAAAAGAGCCAAAAAATACCTCACTCATTGATGAAGCAGGGGTTCACAATACCGTGGATACCAAACGCGCCGTGATTCAAGCGGCTTTGGCTAAAGCCCGCGCCACACGCGCGTCAAGTGGGCCATCTAAGCCGTAGCCATTGCCTAGCAGCCTGTCGGACTTAAGAATCGTCGGCTGCAAATCGACCGCAGCGGTCTATTTTTCGCCGTTTTCTTACCCAATATCCAGATATTGGGATGCAAAAACGTCAAAAACTATCCTC
>JAYVPR010000244.1:0-6868 GCA_043757245.1 Polaromonas sp.
CTATTTGTGTTCTGGCACAGCCAACGCTGCCAGCGCTTTAACGTTGGCAGCCTTGCCTATAGCCCAGCACGCATTGATGAGCTCGCTGGTACGCCCTGCACCCAACACCCGGTCTGACATGCCCTGAAATTTGGCTTCGAGCTGGGTATCAGACATCGGGTTTTTGAGTGACCCAATGGCGTGTTCCACAAATACATGCACACGGCGCCCATCATGCAGCACAGCGGTGACGTCAGCACTGGCTTCGTCTATCGAGTCATCGACTGTGGCCACCACCTTGCGGCGCAGGGCAACCATGTCGGCACGGGTGACGACAGCATCTGAAAACTCGTCTTCCGCAGCGTAGCCAAACGTCAAACCGGCAGCGCAGCCGTGGTACACGCTGAACTTGGCTTGCAAGCCATTTTGCGGTTCTTTTTTGCCTGTGAGTTCCAGCACCAGCGAATGCACTTTGAGCTCGATGCGCTCAATTTGATCGGGCGTGACGCCTTGTTTGCGCAGCTGCGCGCAGGCATCAATGCTGGGGTGAATCACGATGCCACAGGCAAACGGTTTGTAGCTGTTAAATGAAATTTCAAAACGCTGGCCCAGATCATGGGTGATTTCATTCCAGTCGTTTTTGGTCGAGATGGTTTGCATCATGCCGCGTGGTGCTTCCAGCGCCTTGGGGCTGGCTGTAAAACCTGATTTGGCGAGCAGCGCTGACATCAACCCTGCACGCGCAGCACCGCCGGGGTGAAACGGCTTGGTCATGGTGCCAAACTGCTCACGCATGCCGATGGGTTGCGATGCGGCAATGCCCAGCGCCATCGCAGTTTGTGCAACGTCGAGTTTCAGCAAACGCGCGCACGCCGCCGCTGCGCCCAGCGTGCCAGTCGAACCGGTGATATGCCAGCCACGGTCATAGTGGTCGGGATACATGGCGTTGCCCACGCGGCATGACACGTCAATGCCGATCACCAACGCGTCTATCAGCTCGCGGCCGGAGTTACCAAAATGTTCAGCCATGGCCAGCACCGCAGATGCCACAGGCCCAGCCGGGTGGATGATGGTTTTGAGGTGCGTGTCGTCGAAGTCAAAAGTGTGCGACGTGATGCCATTGAGCAGTGCGGCGCTGGCCATATCGACCTTCTCGGTACGGCCCAGCACGCTGGCTTGCGCTGCGGGTTGCAGCATGTTGACGGCCGCCAGCGCTGTCTCAAGAGCCTCGTGGTGGGCAGCGCCGACTGCACAACCCAGCCAGTTCATGAAGGTGCGGTGCGCCTCGTGGTCGACCGCGTCGCTCCAGCCTCTTGATGGATGGGTAGCGACGAACGTTGCCAGAATTTGGGTGACGGGTGGAGCGTTATGGTCGGCGGTGACCTGGGTATTGCGAGCCATGTTTTTTAGTTGAGGTAAAAGTATGCTATTTAATTAGTAGCTGATTACGCCCGTTTTTATTGGGCTAAAGGCTTATTTTTCAGGTAGTTTACGTGGTTTTGACAGATTGTGAGTCGTTTTAAGTGGTTTCTAGCTGTCCAGTTCAATCTTTCGCTCTTTGGCGAGTTTGGTCCACCTGGCGATGTCGGATTTGATGAAGGCGGCAAACTCTTCGGGTGACATCACGATGGGCTCAATCGCTTCGACCGACAGCTTTTCACGCAGATCCGGCGCACGCAGCACCAGCGCCAGCGATTCATTGAGCTGCTTGACAACCGGTGCTGGCATGCCAGCCGGGCCCACCACGCCGTACCACTGCTGCGCGTCAAACCCTTTAAAACCTGATTCATCAAGCGTGGGCAAGTCCTTGAATTGCGGGTGTCGCTTCAAACCCGTCACCGCCAGCGGCCTGATCCGGCCCGACCGGATGTGCGGCACTGCGGCTGCCAGCCCAGGGAACATCGCCTGCGTTTGCCCACCCATCAAGTCGGTAAAGGCCGGTGCAATACCGCGGTAAGGGATATGCACCATGAACGAGTTGACCTGTTGCTTGAAGAGCTCCATCGTCAGGTGCGTGAGCGAGCCCTGACCGGCCGAGCCGTAGCTGAGCTTGCCGGGGTTTTTACGCAGATAGTCAATGAATTCCTTCACCGTGGTGACGGGCAGCGCACTGTTGACCACCAGCACATTCGGCGTAGCGCCAATCATGCCGATGGCGCTGAAGTCTTTGACCGCGTCATACGGCAGCTTGCGGGTGGCGGGGCTGGTGCCGTGGGTCGCCACGTAACTTTGCAGCAGGGTGTAGCCATCGGGCGCGGCCCGGGCTGCGGCCTGGCAGGCAATCACACCGCCACCGCCGCCCTGGTTGTCAACAATGAAACTTTGCTTGAGCTGGTTACCCCAGCGCTCCGTCACGGTGCGGCCCACCATGTCGCTGCCACCCCCAGCCGATACGGGCACGATGTAGCGAATCGGTTTATTCGGGTACGCGGGCTGAGCCAGCGCTAAAGATGGCGCGGCGATAAGAGCCGGTGCGGCTTGCAGCAGGGTACGTCGTTTCATGGGTTTGTCTCCGGCCCTTACTACGCTTGTTCTTGCATCGGACTACGTATGGTTAGCATGGCAACCAAGCATAACGCATGCAAAAAAATCACAACTCAGCCAAGGCGGCTGCGGTCCGGCTTAGAACCCGGCTTAACGCATGTTTTAAGGCGGGTCTCAAGGCAGGCGTTTGTCGCTCGACGGCTCTTTGACTTCACGCACCTCGACGTCCAGCACGTCCATCTTGGGCCCGGGTCGGGTGTTGCCTGGCCACATGCCTCCAGGCGCAAATTTTTGGAATCTGCCAAACACCACGGCAGAGGCTGGTTTTTTGCCTGTGATGAGGGCTTTAAGCAAACTCAGCACCACGACTGTCAGCGCCAACAGCAGCAAACTGACGACAAACACCAGTCCGAAAGCAGCTAGGACAAGCTTGATGATGAAGCGAATAAGACCGCCAATTAAATTTTGCATGGTGGGTAAATAACGCTTAAAACACAGTTTTCAAGCGAGTCGCCGTGACCAACGCAGCGGGGTTGGATAGGAAAGGATTGAGTGCTTGCGCTCATAAGAAACTCCTTGTCTAGAGACACTGTAACCTTGCTTTTTTATTTTTTATTTTTTATTTTTGCTTTTCTCTTGTACTTTTTTAAGCCAGCAATGCCTGCGCAAACTCCCGGGCATTGAAGGTTTCCAGGTCATCGAGCTGTTCACCCACACCAATAAAGTACACCGGCACTGGGCGCAGGGTGGGTGTCACCGTTTGACGCTCTCTCGCCCACAGCGCAATGGCAGCTAGAACGCCGCCTTTGGCCGTGCCGTCCAGCTTGGTGATGATCAGGCCTGTGAGCTGCAAGGCGGTGTCAAAAGACTTGACCTGCGAGAGCGCGTTTTGTCCGGTATTGCCGTCTATGACCAGCAACACCTCGTGAGGAGCGCTAGCCTCGGCTTTTTGCACCACCCGTTTGATTTTTTTCAACTCTTCCATCAGGTGCAGCTGCGTCGGCAAGCGCCCTGCGGTGTCGACAAGTACCACGTCTTTGCCACGCGACTTGCCTGCGGTGACGGCATCAAAGGCCACGGCTGCCGGGTCGCCGCCTTCTTTGCTGACGATTTCGACCGTGTTGCGGTCCGCCCACACGGCCAGTTGTTCGCGTGCGGCGGCTCTAAAGGTATCCGCAGCGGCCAGCAGCACCGATGCGCCTTCGCTGGCCAGGTGTTTGGTCAATTTGCCGATGGACGTGGTTTTACCTGCGCCGTTCACGCCCGCCACCATGATGACAGTGGGCTGCTGCTGGCCAATTATCAGCGCCTGCTCCAGCGGCTTTAAAAGTTGGCTCAACGATTCAATCAAAATATTTTTTACCGCCACAGGGTTCGTCACGCCGCTGGCAGCCACCCGGCGTTTGACATCTGCCAGCAAATACTCAGTGGCTTTGACGCCCGTGTCGGCCATCAGCAAAGCCGATTCCAGGTTTTCATACAGCGCGTCATCAATTTGCGTGCCGGTAAAAACGCTCGAGATGCTGGAGCCTGTTTTTCGCAAACCTGATGACAGCTTGTCCAGCCAGCGTTGCCGTTCGGGGGCAAGCTGTGAAGCAGCGACAATTGCTTCAATGTCCAGCGGCGTAACCAGCGCGCTGCCGATCATGCTCTGCTCGGGCTTGTAGGGTACTGGGCTGGCCACGGGTGTGGCTGGCGGGGATTTTTTCTTGAAGAAACTGAACATTGGGCCTGCTTTTGAGTCGCACCATTCTATGAAACACAGACACCGCTTTTTTCTGGCCGGCTTCTTACCATTATTTTTCACGGCTGTAGGCGCGCAAACTACCCAAAAAGTCGAACAGTTCACCCTTAGCAATGGGCTGACAGTGATTGTCAAACCTGACCGCCGCGCGCCCACAGCGGCGCACATGCTGTGGGTGCGGGTCGGCTCGATTGACGAGGTCGATGGCACGTCTGGCGTGGCCCATGTGCTGGAGCACATGCTTTTTAAAGGTACGGCCACCACCAAGCCGGGTGATTTTTCGCGCAGCGTGGCGGCTCTGGGCGGGCGCGACAACGCCTTTACCAGCCGCGACGCAACCGGCTACCACCAGCAAATTCCAAGTAACAAACTTGAAGACGTGATGCGGCTGGAGGCTGACCGCTTTGCCAATAACCAGTGGGTTGACGACGAGTTCAAGCGCGAGATTGAAGTGGTCAAGGAAGAGCGTCGCTCGCGTACTGAAGAATCGCCCAGAGCCCTGATGTTTGAGGCTGCCACCGCCCTGACATTCACCGCATCACCCTACCGGCGCCCCATCGTCGGCTGGATGAGTGACCTAGACGCCATGACCCCGCAAGACGCCAGAGAGTTTTACCAGCGCTGGTATGTGCCGGGCAATGCGGCTGTGGTGGTAACCGGTGATGTAGATGCGCTAGAGGTCAAACGCCTGGCTGAAAAGTATTACGGCCCGATTGCCGTACGCCCCGTGCCCGTGCGCAAGCCGCGCGACGAGCCCCTGCAAACCGGCGTGCGGCGCATGGACTTCAAAGGTGTGGCCTCGCAGGCCTATGTCAGCCTGTCGTTCAAGGTGCCCAAATTGCAGAGTTCAGATTTTGCAGATGACAAAGCCGGTCGTGATGCGTTAGCCCTGACAGTGTTGGCCGCCGTGCTGGACGGCTACAGCGGAGCGCGCCTGGCACGCGCACTGGAACAGGGTGACAACCGCGTGGCAGACAGTGCCGATGCCTACAACGGCTTGATGGGTCGTGGGCCGCAGCTGTTTGTGTTGGCAGGTGTGCCGGCACCGGGCAAAACGGCAGAACAACTGGCTGCGGGCTTGCGCCAGCAGGTCGCGCTGATTGCGCAGTCTGGCGTGAGCGACGCAGAGCTGAATCGCGTCAAGGTGCAGTGGGTGGCCAGTGAGACTTACAAGCTCGACGGCGTGTTCAACCAGGCGCGCGAGCTGGGCTCAAACTGGGTGAATGGGTTGCCGTTGGATGCTGATGCCCGGCTGATTGCCAAGCTGCGCAGCATCACCAGCACCGAAGTGCAGGCCGTGGCTGCCAGATATTTCGGCGATGACCAAATGACCATCGCCACACTTTTGCCGCAACCGATAGACCCCAATCGCAAGCCACGCACGGTGCCAGCAGCGACTACGCGCCATTGAACCGATTTTTATCACCATGACATTTACTATTAAATCAATAGCTGCTTGCGCGCGTATTTATTGGGCAACAGTCGTTTTATGTACTGTATCGGGCTACGCTGTGGCGGCTATACCGGTACAAAAGTGGACATTGCCCAATGGTGCCACTGTCTTTTTGGTTGAGAGCCCGGCCATCGCCATGCTGGATGTGCAAATTGATTTCGACGCTGGCAGCAGGCGCGACCCTATTGATAAAGCGGGCCTGGCCAGCGTCACGGCGGGGCAAGCGGGAAAAGGCGTGGCAGCAAAGAGCGGCATGCGTGCGCTTGATGAAAACGCGTTGGGCGAAGCCTGGGCTGACCTGGGTGCCCAGTACGGTAGCAGCGCAGGCGGTGACCGCCTGAGCTTTTCATTGCGCACATTGACTGAGCCTGATCTACTGGCCAAGGCCATTGCGCTGGCTGCGCGTCAGATTGGTGAGCCCGCATTTGCGGGCAGCGTGTGGGAACGCGACAGGCAAAAGGCCATTGCCAGCTTGAAGGAGTCTTACACCCGGCCCGGTGCAGTGGCGGGGCGCGCTTATTCGCAGGCGGTGTACGGTAATCACCCGTATGGCTACGAGCCCACAGAGGCTAGCGTGGGCCGAATCAGCGTTGCAGACATGCAGGAGTTTTATGCATCTGGCGTGCATGCTTGCCGGGCACGGATCAGCATGGTGGGAGCTGTGTCGCGCGCTCAGGCCGACGCTATTTCCCAGCAGTTGCTGGCACGTTTGCCGCAAACGGCCTGCGCAGCTTTACCAGCCATGCCAGTTGTTCCCGAGGTCGCGCCCCTGGCCCAGGCGATGCAAAAAAATATCGCTTTTGACGCCGCCCAGGCTCAGGTGTTGATGGGTCAGCCCGGCTATAAACGCAATGACCCGGCGTTCTTCCCGCTGCTGGTGGGCAACTACATTTTGGGTGGTGGCGGTTTTGTGTCGCGCCTGCAAAACGAAGTGCGTGAAAAGCGCGGCCTGACGTATGGCGCCTACAGCAACTTTTCGCCTGGCCTGCATGCCGGCGCATTCACCGTCAGTCTGCAAACCAGGCCTGACCAGGCTGCACAGGCGCTGGACGTTGCCCGCACCGTGGTGAAAGATTTTGTAGCCAACGGCCCGACGGAGCTGGAGGTCAAAGCCGCCAAAGACAACCTGATGGGTGGCTTTGCGCTGTTAATTGACAGCAACCGCAAGCTGCTCGGCAACATCAGCAACATCGCCTGGAACGACTTGC
>JAYVPR010000245.1:0-6863 GCA_043757245.1 Polaromonas sp.
TGGGCATGATCCGTATGCTTATTTGAAGGATGTGCTGGCTCGCCTGCCGACCCAGAAGAACAACAGAATAAAAGAGCTGCTGCCGCACCGCTGGCAGCCCCAACTCACATAGCTGCCACACCGTCAAGGTGTGTTGGCTGTACGCTTACGATGGTGAGCCCAACATTCGGTTTTATGCTGCGGCGCGCCTGTCGGTACGTGACCAAACGGTGGGCACTTTGTGTGCCTATGACACCAGCACCAAGCTGGTTTCAAGCGACCAGATAGAAGCGCTGAAGACACTGAGACAAGCGGCGATGGAGTTGTTGGCTCAGCGTCTGAGCCACTTATGACCACGCAAGGCTTCATAGCTTTACATGCCAAAGATGCCACATTCGAGCGAGGGCTGCGATCGTTTTATGAGTACCTCGATCTTGGCATCAAGGCAGCAACAAATGGGCGAGCTGCTGCACACGTTATCCGGGCGGCGGCAGGACAGGAGTTCTCGAGCCAGCTGCATCTTCACAAAACCGAATTTCAGCTCATCTACATCCTGAAGGGCTGGATCGAATTTGAATACGAGGGGCAGGGTGTCATGCGCCTTGAGGCCGGCTCATGTGTCCACCAGCCGCCGAATATTCGTCATCGGGAGCTTGTCCACAGCAAGGACATCGAAATACTTGAAGTGGTTTTACCGGCTGACTTTGCCACAGAAGAAGTTACTTCCTTTGAAGGCTAACGCGGCCACGTTGTCACCAAACCACTGATGGCTGCCCATCGCAATGCAAAAAGGCTTCAAAACCGAAGTCCTGAAGCCTTTTGGCCATCTTCAGCGTAAATCTGAAGAGAAGTGCTAGGAGAGCTTAGTAGCCGCCGCGACCACCGCCACCGCCGCCGCCATAACCACCGCCACCGGAGCGATCACCACCGCCACCGCCACCGTAACCACCACCACCGCCGCCGAAGCCGCCGGTACGTGGAGGACGAGCCTCCATCGGACGGGCTTCATTCACCGTAATAGCACGACCACCGAGTGACTGACCATTCATGCCAGCGATTGCAGCTTGCGCTTCAGCATCGTTGCCCATTTCGACGAAGCCGAAGCCTTTGGAGCGTCCGGTGTCACGTTCCATCATGACCTTGGCGCTGGTGATAGAACCAAATTCGCCGAAAGACTGTTGCAAGTCTTCATCGCGAACGGTGTATGGCAGGTTGCCGACGTAAAGTTTGTTGCCCATTAGGGACTCCTCAAAAACACATAAAACAAAAAGCGATGGGGTCCCGAAAGCACAACAAATCCAAAAAGCACCGCCGTAGCGCGCGAAACTGACCGATCACCTACTTGTGCAATAAATATCACACATCCGCATTATGACCTGTAACTGCACAACTGGGGGTCAAAAAGCTAGTATTTCTAAAAATATTGAGGAAAACATAGCCAGTAAAGGCTTAATGTCGACAATTACTGACACGCGCCAACCCAAGTCCCCCATTTGATAGTTTCCTGCTTAGTCACCCTGGCCGTGGTCGAGAGCCTCCATAAGCGGCCGAGCCATGCGGTACCCATGTTTGGTAACCACTTCGACATAAAACGACTCAGCGCCCTCTTTGGCCAATGCATCGACTGCGGTAATCAGCGCAGCAAAATGAACCGGGGCGGCAGTTGCGTCAGTACTGCCGAGCTTGCAGTCAAAATCCCAAAAATCAACGCCTACTGGCAAAACCCTAGCGCGTTCGCGCTTGGCGTATTTACGAATGTCATGCTTGCTGGCGTCCAGCAGGCGGTCGCGGTTTTTACCTTCGACATTGAGTAGGTAAGTTTTTTTCAAGCCTTAGTCCCTGTCGCCTGCACCGCCAAAATGGCATCCAGTTCTTTGCACGACGGCGCGCACACGGCTTGCGATTTACCCAGCACCTTGCGTGTTCCCATCAGCGAGCGGGCACGGTGCTTGCCGCACATAAAGCACGACATCGTGGCCGCGCCAAATGAGGTGGTGGCGGCAAACGGGGAGCCCGATACTTTGGATTTATAGCGCAAACCGTCAGCGAGTACAGCGGTTTTGGCGTCAGCTCTGGCCATGTTGTATGTCTTTCCTGGGTTGGGTTTGTGAGGCTGGCTTTGAAGCCAGCGCCGGGTATAAGCTGGCGGTTTGTATTGCTTCGCGCTTGTACAACCTGCTTTTTTAGTGCTCTTTTAACTTCCAACAACGTTTGATTTTACCGCCGAAAGCCGGGCGCGTGCTTTCAAGTGCTTTGTTGGACATTACAAGGGCAAATTCAAACGCCTATGAAAATATTGCTAAAGTCCTTTTAATTTTTCAATTTACACGACACGAAAGTAAAGACATATATGGCACGCCTTGTTCAATGCATCAAGTTAGGTATAGAAGCTGAAGGCCTGGATTTACCTCCGTACCCCGGCCCGCTGGGCAAGCGCTTGTGGGAGCAAGTCAGCAAACAGGCATGGGCCGACTGGATGAAGCAGCAAACCATGCTGGTCAATGAAAACCGCCTGAACCTGGCCGACCAGCGGGCTCGCCAGTACTTGGCCCGGCAAATGGAAAACCACTTTTTTGGCAGCGGCGCAGACGTGGTGCAAGGCTACACACCGCCTGCGGCTTGACACTGGCGACGCACCTGGAAATTGGTGCTGACGACAGCCAGAGATTTTTACGTCAATGGCTGGCATGGCGCGCTAATCCGCAGCGCCCCCGCATGCTGCATGTGGTGGCGATTTGCCCGGCAACGTACAGCAACCTGACATGCAGCGAACCACGTGCAGGGTTACTTACAGGCCCAGACAGCGCCGCACTGAAATCACTCGCCGAGCTGCTGAATACGCAGCTATGGGGACTGCTACCGGGCTTTCACAGGCTGGTGTTTGAGGGCGGCCATGTGTTGCTCACGCTTTGCATCGGGGACGTGGTCAAGGTGTTGCGCCAGCAGCAGTTTGAAGCCGATTCAATTGACCTGAACAGCGCTGCGCTGGCAGGCACGGAGTTGCTTTACGCCGCCAAAGCTATCGCGCGCCTGTGCAAAACCGGCACGCTATTGACCACCTCAAACAACGAGGCGATGCAAGCTGCGCTCAGGCAATGCGGTTTTGTGGTTACCACGCACCTTGGCGAGTCGCAAGCCACATACAACCCTGCATGGTTTGCCAAAAAGCGAAGCCAGAGCGTCAAACCCAGTACCTGCGTGGTGGTGGGTGCTGGCTTGGCGGGCGCGGCGGTGGCCAGTAGCCTAGCGCGGCGTGGTTGGGTCGTGACGGTGCTGGACGCGGCCAGCGACCCTGCCAGCGGCGCGTCGGGCTTACCAGCCGGGCTGTTGGTGCCGCACACATCACCGGACGACAGTCAGCTGTCGCGCCTGTCGCGCGCTGGCGTGCGCATCACCCTAGAGCAAGCTAGAGCCAAGTTGCGGCATGGCACTGATTGGGGCCACTCGGGCGTGTTGCAGCGCAGTTTGGGGGGCGATGTGCTGAATCTGCCGCCTGCCTGGGCTCAAAGCCAGTCCTGTGCTGCCAGCGACTGGTGCAGCCCAGCCACACCAACAACATTAGCCGCTGCAGGTTTGCCATCCGACAGTCAGGCGTTATGGCATGCACAGGCGGGATGGGTCAAACCTGCCGCGCTGGTCAATGCATGGCTGGGGGCGCCTGACATTGCGTGGCGCGGTGATGTGAAAGTATCCAAATTGACACCGACCCATGTAGGCTGGCAAGTGCGCGATGCCGCAGGTGATGTGCTAGCCCAAGCCGATCTGGTGGTATTGGCTGCGGGCTACCTCAGCCAGTCGCTATCGGCCAGCATAGGTGCCGTACAGCCTGACTTGCAGGCCATACGCGGGCAAGTGACGTTTGGTTTGCAAAAGGACTCGTACCAACTGCCCCCGTTTGCCGTGAACGGACATGGCGCCCTGATAACCGCCATCACCACACCTCAAGGTCCGATGTGGCTGATGGGTGCGGGCTACGAGCGTGATGCACAGGTGCCGGACATCAAAGCCCAGGATCACGCAGACAACCTGACACGCCTGCAAAGCCTGCTACCAGATGCCGCCCTTGTTTTGGCTAAGCAATTTAGCCCACAGCACGCACGTGGCTGGGCCGGTATACGCTGCGCGACGCAAAATCGGTTGCCGCTGGTGGGCCCTATGGCCACTCCCAGTTCAAAGCCCGGCGTATGGATATGTACGGGCATGGGCTCGCGAGGTTTGAGCTTTGCCGCACTGAGCGGTGAGCTGCTGGCGGCGCAGTTGCATGGCGAGCCTTTGCCGGTTGATAGTCAATTGGCAAAAGCGATCAATAAAATCGGACGCAAACAGCTATTAAATTTATAGCGGATGAAAGCTCTCGTAACGTCACAGGAACTTTTCAATCAAGTTGCCAATCACCCTGCCCTTGAAAAGGGTTTTAGCAGCCCCAGCTAGCAGTCTTGTTGATCAAAAACCTTGTTTCCAAGCATGTCTGAACCTACACAACCCCAACAAAATCAAACACTTACAGGCGCCCCCAGTCCGGAAGAGCTCGAAGCCGCATCTGCAGCCAACGAGTTTGAAGCGGTGAGTGAGCTGGCAGTCGCGCAGGCCGAAGTTGCTACGCTGCAAGCCAAAAACACCGAGCTGGCCGACAGCTACCTGCGCGCTAAAGCTGAAAGCGAAAACGCCCGCCGTCGCGCTGACGAAGAAGTCAGCAAGGCACGCAAGTTTGCACTGGAGAGCTTTGCAGAAAGCCTGCTGCCGGTGGCCGACAGCCTGGAAGCGGGCCTGAACCTGCAAAACGGTGCGTCGGAGGCCACACCCGAGCAAATCAAAGAAGGCGCAGCCGCCACGCTCAAGCAACTCAAAGCCGCTCTGGAGCGTAACCGCGTGATGCAAATTGAGCCAGCCGCCGGCACCAAATTTGACCCGCACCAGCACCAGGCCATCAGCGTGGTTCCATCTGAACAAGAAGCCAACACCGTGGTTACCGTGCTGCAAAAAGGCTACCTCATTGCGGACCGCGTGCTGCGCCCCGCCTTGGTCACAGTGAGCGAAGCCAAATAAATGTTGCCTTGAAATAAATCAACACAGCCACACCTCTTAAACATCACTATTTTTGAATCGAACGGAGAACATCATGGGAAGAATTATAGGAATTGACCTGGGAACCACCAACAGCTGCGTCGCCATCATGGAAGGCAATGTACCCAAAGTGATCGAAAACTCAGAAGGTGCGCGTACCACGCCGTCCATCGTGGCATACCAGGAGGACGGCGAAGTCCTGGTCGGCACATCAGCCAAGCGCCAGGCCGTGACCAATCCAAAAAACACGCTGTATGCCGTCAAGCGTTTGATTGGCCGAAAATTCACTGAAAAAGAAGTACAAAAAGACATCGCCCTCATGCCGTATTCCATTGTGGCGGCAGACAACGGCGATGCATGGGTCGAAGTGCGCGGCAAAAAAATGTCGGCTCAGCAGGTGTCTGCCGACATCCTGCGCAAAATGAAAAAAACCGCTGAAGACTACCTGGGCGAGCCAGTCACTGAAGCCGTGATTACCGTGCCTGCTTACTTCAACGACGCACAGCGCCAGGCCACCAAAGACGCAGGCCGCATTGCGGGCCTGGACGTCAAACGCATCATCAACGAGCCCACCGCCGCTGCCCTGGCTTTTGGTCTGGACAAGCAAGAAAAAGGCGACCGCAAAATTGCCGTGTATGACCTGGGTGGCGGGACGTTTGACGTGTCCATCATTGAAATTGCCGACGTTGACGGTGAAAAGCAGTTTGAAGTGCTGTCCACCAACGGCGATACCTTTTTGGGTGGTGAAGACTTTGATCAGCGCGTGATCGACTACATCGTGGCTGAGTTCAAAAAAGACAGCGGCATTGACCTGAGCAAAGACGTGGTGGCCTTGCAGCGCCTGAAAGATTCGGCTGAAAAAGCCAAGATCGAACTATCCAACAGCGCAGCGACCGAAGTGAATATTCCGTACATTGCGCATGACCCTGCCAGCGGTCCCAAGCATTTGCTGGTCAAACTGTCTCGCGCCAAGCTCGAATCATTGGTTGACGAACTCATCGAGCGCACGATTGCCCCGTGCCGCACCGCGATGAAAGACGCTGGCCTGAGCGTGTCTGATATTCATGACGTGATTTTGGTCGGTGGCCAAACCCGTATGCCCAAGGTACAAGACGCTGTGAAGGCCTTCTTCGGCAAAGAGCCACGCAAAGACGTGAACCCCGACGAAGCCGTGGCCGTGGGCGCAGCTATTCAGGGCCAGGTGCTGTCAGGCGACCGCACCGACGTGTTGCTGCTGGACGTGACACCGCTGTCTTTGGGCATTGAGACCATGGGCGGCGTGATGACCAAGATGATCAAGAAAAACACGACCATCCCAACCAAATTCGCACAAACCTTTTCCACAGCTGAAGACAACCAGCCAGCCGTGACCATCAAGGTGTTTCAGGGTGAGCGCGAGATTGCAGCAGGCAACAAAGGCTTGGGCGAATTTAACTTGGAAGGCATTCCACCGTCAGCACGCGGAACGCCGCAGATTGAAGTGTCGTTTGACATTGACGCGAATGGTATTTTGCACGTCGGCGCGAAAGACAAAGGCACGGGTAAGGAAAACAAGATCACCATCAAGGCCAACTCCGGTTTGACTGAAGCCGAGATCCAGCAAATGGTCAAAGACGCCGAGCTGAACGCTGAAGACGACAAGAAAAAAGTAGAGTTCGTCACCGCGAAAAACAACGCCGAGGCCATGGTGCACAGCGTGAAAAAGTCGCTGACCGAATATGGCGACAAGCTGGATACGGGCGAAAAAGAAAAGATCGAAACCGCCATCAAGGACATGGAAGAAGTCCTTAAAGGCGACGACAAAGCCGCCATCGACGCGA
>JAYVPR010000246.1:0-6817 GCA_043757245.1 Polaromonas sp.
CAAGGTCAGTGATAGCGAGATTGACATCATGCTCAAAGCGCCCAACCCGGTGCTGATGAACCAGCTGACCGAGCTGCGCATGATGAGCAAAGCCTGGTCTGAGAAAAACAGGGCAACCGAACCCAAAGACATCAAAACCAAAGACGAAAGCTTTTCACACCGCAACGCCATGGGCACAGGCCCTTACGTGATTGAAAGCTGGCAGCCTGACCAAAAACTGGTGTTCAAGCGCAACCCCAACTGGTGGGGCAAGCTGGATGGCAATGTGACTGAAATTGTGTACACGCCGATCAAGTCTGAGGCCACGCGCGTTGCTGCGCTGCTGTCTGGTGAGGTTGACCTGGTGCTGGACCCCAGCCCGCAAGACCTGGGCCGCATGCGCAGCAACAAAGACCTGAAGGTGCTGGACGGGGCGGAAAACCGCACCATCTTCTTCGGCATGGACCAGTTCCGCGACGAACTGCCAGGCTCGAACATCAAGGGCAAAAACCCGCTCAAGGATGTGCGTGTACGCCAGGCACTCGACCAGGCCATCGACATCGTGGCCCTGAACAAGGTCACCATGCGCGGACTGAGCCAGCCCACCGGCACGCTGATTTCGCCACAGGTCAACGGCTGGACCCAAAAGGTCGATGCCCGCCGCCCCTACAGCATCGATGCCGCCAAAAAGCTGCTGGCTGATGCGGGCTACAAGGACGGTTTTGAAGTTGACTTTGCCTGCCCCAACAACCGCTACATCAACGACGAAGAAATCTGCCAGGCCGTGACCGCCATGTGGTCAAAAATTGGTGTCAAGGCCAAGCTGCGCACGCAACCGCTGGTCACTTACTTCCCCATGATCCAGCGCTATGAAGCCAGCATTTACATGCTGGGCTGGGGCGTGCCCACCTTTGATGCGCTGTACAGCCTGCAGTCGCTGGTGCGTAGCGTGGGCGTGGGTGGCGACGGCAACTACAACCTGGGCCGTTATTCGAATCCGCAAATGGACGCGCTGGTGGAACGCATCAAGAAAGAAACCGATGCCAAAAACCGCAACGACCTGATTGAAAAAGCGCTGGAACTGTCGCATGCCGATGTGTCTCACCTGCCTTTGCATAACCAGATCATCCCCTGGGCGATGAAGAAAAACATTGACGTGGTGCACCGCGCCGACAACCGTATTGACTGGCGCCTGGTGAAAGTGAACTGACGTTTTTCGCGCCCTGCGAATCAAAAAGGCCTCAAAAGGCTTTTTTAAATGTCTTGCAGATGACAAACTCAAGACAAACGCCAGCGGAACCTAAGGTATGTCCCGTATTGGCGCGCAATTTGCTGCGCTAGTATCTAGCCTACCCGGTCGCCCCCCCCATTTACTAGCCCATGTTTGCATTCATTCTTCAGCGCCTCTTGCAGGCGATCATCGTGATGGTGGCGGTAGCGCTCATCTCGTTTTTGCTGTTTCAGTACGTTGGCGACCCGGTGGTGTTTTTGTTGGGGCAAGACGCCACGCCGCAGCAAATCAAAGAGCTGCGTGCTGACCTGGGTCTGGACAAATCCTTTGTGGTGCAGTTCTGGAACTTTCTGGCCAATGCTGTGCAGGGCGAGTTTGGCCTGAGCCTGCGCCAGGGTGCCAAAGTGTCGCGCCTGATCGCCGAACGCCTGCCCGCCACGCTTGAATTGGCGAGCGTTGCCGCTGTGCTGGCACTGGTGCTGGGCATTCCGATGGGCGTGTATGCGGCCTTAAAACGCGGCACCTTTTTAAGCCAGCTGTTCATGACCGTGTCGTTGCTGGGCGTGTCGCTGCCGACATTTTTAGTCGGTATATTGCTGATTTTGTTATTCGCAGTTGGCCTGGGCTGGTTCCCCAGTTTTGGCCGGGGCGATGTGGTGCAGGTAGGCTGGTGGACTTCCGGCTTGTTGACCGCCAGCGGCTGGCACCACGTTGTGCTGCCTGCACTGACGCTGGCGATTTTTCAGCTCACCCTCATCATGCGGCTGGTACGCGCTGAAATGCTGGAAGTGCTGCGCACCGATTACGTCAAGTTTGCCCGTGCGCGTGGTTTGAGCAACACCGCCATCCACTTCGGGCATGCGCTTAAAAACACGCTGGTGCCGGTCATCACCATCACCGGTTTGCAGCTGGGCGCGCTGATTGCTTTTGCCATCATCACCGAGACGGTGTTTCAGTGGCCCGGCATGGGGCTGCTGTTTATACAAGCCGTGACGTTTGCCGATATTCCCGTCATGGCCGCCTACCTGTGCCTGACCGCGCTGATTTTTGTGGCGATCAACCTGGTGGTTGACCTGCTTTATTTTGTTGTTGACCCGCGTCTGCGCGTGGGCAAATCTGGAGGCCATTGATGCTGACTGCTGTTAAACCATCCCCGCTCATGGCCAGTGGCCGCGCCTTTGCTGCCATCAGCGCCTTTCACCCCGAGCTCACGGCCTTTCGGCGTGATTTGCACGTGCACCCCGAGCTGGGTTTTGAAGAGGTCTACACCGCAGGCCGCGTCAAGCAGGCACTTGAGCTGTGCGGGGTGGATGAAATTCACACGGGAATTGGCAAGACAGGCGTGGTCGGATTGATCAAAGGCAAAGGAAAGTCCAGCAACATGATTGGCCTGCGCGCCGACATGGACGCGCTGCCATTGACTGAGCACAACGCCTTCGGCTGGAAGTCTGGCCAGCCCGGCAAAATGCACGCCTGCGGCCACGACGGCCACACCACCATGCTGGTTGGTGCAGCACGCTACCTGGCCGAGACACGCAATTTTGACGGCACAGCGGTGCTGATTTTCCAGCCCGGCGAAGAAGGCTACGCTGGTGCCAAGGCCATGATTGAAGACGGCCTGTTTGAGCGATTTCCGGTGCAAGCCGCTTACGCCATGCACAACTGGCCGTCCATGCCTGCGGGTACGGTGGGCGTCAACCGTGGCCCCATGATGGCCGCCGCTGACCGCATCACCATCACCATCACGGGCAAAGGCGGCCACGGCGCACACCCCTATATGACAATTGACCCGGTGCTGGTGGCGGCCCACATCATCACCGCCGCACAAAGCATCGTGTCGCGCAACGTCAAGCCGCAAGACAGTGCGGTCGTCAGCATTTGCGCGATGAACGCGGGCGACCTCGGTGCGATGAGCGTCATCCCCGGCACCGCCACATTGGTGGGCACGGTACGCACCTTCAATGCAGAGGTGCAGGACATGATTGAAAAACGCCTGCACACCCTGATTGCCTCAGTCGCCGAAGCCTTTGGTGCCACAGCCAGCATGAACTACGAGCGCATTTACCCCGCCACCATCAACACTCCTGTCGAGGCCATGTTTGCTGCTGATGTCGCAGCCCTGATGGTGGGTGAAGAAAACGTCATACGCGACATGGTGCCCAGCATGGGCGCTGAAGACTTTTCATTCATGCTGCAAGCCAAGCCCGGTGCTTACTTGCGGCTGGGCCAGGGCGACGGGCTGGGTCAGGCGGGCTGCTTTTTGCACAACAGCCGCTATGACTTCAATGACGAGGTGCTGCCGCTGGGCGCAGCGCTGTTTGCGGGCCTGGTGGAGCAATCCATGCCCTTGGTTCTGTAGTTGATTTTTGTTGTCGATTTTTTTTCTCATTTTTGCTTCAATTTAAAGGAAAAACATGTCAAATTACCCTAAAAAAACGACTCTAGCCCAATCGATTCGGGCGGGAGCAGCTATATTCTTAGTAGCAGGCATGATGAGCGGCCTGAATGCCAAAACCATCCGCATCGGCAACCAGGGTGATGCGTTGTCGATGGACCCGCACTCGCTCAATGAGTCCTTGCAGCTCAGCGTCACGGGCAATGTGTACGAGGGCTTGGTGGGCCGCAACAAAGACCTGAGCCTAGCCCCTCTGTTGGCCACCAAGTGGAGCCAGCCAACACCGTCGGTATGGCGTTTTGAGCTGCGCAAGGGTGTGGTGTTTCATGACGGCACGCCTTTTACGGCAGACGACGTGCTGTTCAGCATGGCGCGTGCGGCGGCTGACGGCTCAGACATGAAGAGCTACACCAACGACATCAAGGAAGTGCGCAAGGTCAATGACTTCGTCGTCGAGATTGAAACCAAAGGCCCGTTCCCCATCCTGCCGGACGTGCTGTCGCTGGTCTACATCATGAGCAAAAAGTGGGCAGAAACCAACCAGGCCACGCGCCCGGTAGACCGCCGCAAGGGCATTGAAAACGCCGCGTCTTTTCGTGCCAACGGCACGGGGCCGTATCGGGTGCGTGAGCGCCAGCCCGGTATCAAAACCACCTTCACCAAAAGCGGCAACTATTGGGGCAAGGTTGAAGGCAACGTAGACGAGGTGATCTACACGCCAATCACCAACGACGCCACGCGCGTGGCCGCGTTGATCTCTGGCGAAATTGACGTGATGGAACCCGTACCGGTGCAAGACATTGCTCGCGTTAATTCAAGTGCCAACGCCAAAGCCATGACAGGCCCCGAACTGCGCACCATCTTTTTGGGCATGGACCAAAAACGCGACGAGCTGCTGTATTCAAGCGTGAAGGGCAAGAACCCGTTTAAAGACAAACGCGTGCGCCAGGCTTTTTACCAGGCCATTGACATTGACGGCATCAAGCGCACGGTGATGCGTGGCGCGTCCAACCCGACAGCGCTGATGGTCGGCCCCGGCATCAACGGCTTTGATGCGAATGCCAACAAGCGCTTGCCGTTTGACCTGGAAGCGGCCAAAAAACTGATGCTGGACGCTGGCTACGGCGCAGGTTTTGAAGTCACCATGAACTGCCCGAACGACCGCTATGTCAACGACGGCGAGATTTGCCAGGCGGTTGCGGCCAATCTGTCGCGCATCAACGTCAAAATAAATTTGCAGGCTGAAACCAAGGGCACGTACTTCCCGAAAATTTTGCGCCGCGACACCAGCTTTTACATGCTGGGCTGGACACCCGGCACCTACGATTCGCACAATGCCCTGAATGGCTTGATACGCTGCGTGGACGACAAAGGCTCGGGGCAGTTCAACCTGGGTGCGTACTGCAACCCCAAGGTGGATGAGCTGATTGCCAAAATCCAGTCGGAGACTGACAAACCCAAACGCCAGGCCTTCATTGCAGAGGCCTTCAAGCTGCACACCGACGACATCGGCCACCTGCCGCTGCACCAGCAGGCGCTGGCTTGGGGTGTGAGCAAAAAAGTTGATCTGGTGCAACTGGCCGACAACTTCATGTTCTTCAAATGGATGAGTGTGAAGTAAAGCCACCTGCCGTTCGCCCTGAGCCCGTCGAAGGGTCTCCCTTTGCGAAGAAGCTTCGACAAGCTCAGCTCGAACGGTGTTATTGCTCCGACCCGATGATGTATTGAGTTTCCGTTCGGGCTGAGCCTGGCCTATCCTGAGCCCGTCGAAGAGTCGAAGCCTGGCTAGCACAGGCAAACCCAACGACCAAGCTCAGGGCGAACGGATAAAGGAATTCAGACTTCACAAGGCCGGATCAATAGTAAATCATGAAAACCAACCCAATCACCCGCTGGCTAGACACTGATGTCGGCTACAGCTTCAAAACCTCGCCCATGGCGCTTGCGGCTGCTGCGGTGGCCTTTATTTGCCTGGTCTGCGCCGTGTTTGCAGGCTTCATTGCGCCGCACAACCCGTTTGACCTGACGACACTGGAGCTGTCGAACGCCCGTTTGCCACCCGCCTGGGAGGATGAAGGCAAGCGCGCCTTTTTGCTGGGCACTGACGACCAGGGCCGCGACATTTTGTCCACCCTGATGTACGGCGCGCGCATCTCGCTGGCGGTTGGTTTTGCGTCAGTGATTATTTCCGTCGCGTTTGGTGTGGTGATGGGTTTGCTGGCCGGTTTTATGGGCGGCTGGCTGGACAGTTTTTTGATGCGCTTGTGCGACGTGATGCTGAGCTTTCCATCCATCTTGGTGGCACTGCTGATTGCCGGTGTGGGCCGCGCGATGTTTCCCAACGCGCACGAGTCGTTGGCATTTGGTGTGTTGATTGTGTCTATCTCGCTGACGGGTTGGGTGCAATACGCCCGCACGGTGCGCGGCTCGACCCTGGTTGAGCGGAATAAGGAATACGTTCAAGCAGCGCGCGTCACAGGTGTCGCACCGCTACGCATCATGACGCGCCATGTCCTGCCCAATGTGCTGGGTCCGGTGTTGGTACTGGCCACGATTCAGGTCGCAACCGCCATCATCACTGAAGCCACGCTGTCGTTTTTGGGTGTCGGCGTACCGCCCACCTCGCCATCACTGGGCACGCTGATTCGTGTCGGTAATGACTATCTGTTTTCCGGCGAATGGTGGATCACCGTGTTCCCGGCGTTGATGCTGGTCATCATTGCGCTGAGCGTGAACTTGCTGGGCGACTGGCTGCGCGATGCGCTGAACCCAAGACTACGTTAAATGTATGCCCCCACGTTTATCACTTCGTGTATTGCTCTGCCCCCCGAGGGGGCTAATCCGCCTAGGGGCGGCCCGTCGCCGGATTGAGCTATGACCCTCCTCCAAGTTAAAAACCTCGTCGTTGAGTTTCCGAATCGGCGCGGCACGCTACGCGCCATCGACGGCATTTCTTTCGACATCGCTCCCGGTGAAATCCTGGGTGTGGTGGGTGAATCGGGCGCTGGCAAATCGCTGACGGGCGCATCCATCATCGGCCTGCTGGAGCCGCCCGGCCGCATTGCCAGCGGCGAGGTCTTGCTCGAAGGCCAGCGCATTGACAACCTGAGCAATGACCAGCTGCGGCACATACGCGGCCGCAAAATTGGCGCAATTTTTCAAGACCCACTCACCTCTCTCAACCCGTTGTACAGCGTGGGCAAGCAACTGAC
>JAYVPR010000247.1:0-6784 GCA_043757245.1 Polaromonas sp.
GCATGAACCTTTATCGGCGCGGGAGGCGGCTGAGTACCTAGAGGTGTCTTTGCCAACTCTGCGGCGATATGTGCAGGCGAATAAATTGCGACCCTGTCACAGGGTGGGACGCAACCAGATGTTTTCTGCCGAAGATCTTCGGGCCTACAAACGAGCTCAGCGGTAGAGACTATTTGTCTGGTCTTGTGAAATTTGGTGTTCAGTTCGCAGTTCACCATACGGAGCAGCACTAGCGCCTGCGGCAGTGATTGACGGCAAAAATCTTTGGTAGGTGCTGTGGATGCAATGTACTTTGCGGCTGTTCACTGCATATTAGATTTGTAGCAGCCCTGGACTGTCAGCCAGCCCCAGCCAGGTTTGAGCAGCGGTTTGCAGGTTTTGCGGGTTGCCGGTGCTGAACAGGCTGGTTTTGCCTGCAACGGTCTGGCCGCAGTTCGCGGCGATCTGCCGCCGAGTCTGGCGCGCAACCGCGTCGCCAGTTGCCACGAGTTGCACAGCCGGACCGAGCAGCTTGCGCAAATGTTGCTCGGAAAATGGATAGTGCGTGCAGCCGAGTACCAAGGTGTCCATTTGTCCTTTTTGAGTGCCAAATATGCCCATATCCCTTGTATATCGTGCGCAAGTAGCTATTACTTCAGTAGCATCTCCGGTTGTGGCGCTTCGTTCGATGGCGTCTGCCAGGCCATCGCATGGTTGTAGGTAGAACGAGGCCAAGCCGGCTTGCGTTTGCAGCAGCGCTTTGAACTTATCGCTGGCCAATGTGCTGCGGGTCGCCATCACGCCAATATGTTTTGTTTTGCTTGAATAAACGGCGGGTTTCAAAGCGGGCTCCACGCCGATGATGGGCAGGTTGGGGTAGGTGGCTCGCAGCAAGTCAATCGCGGCTGCGGTAGCCGTGTTGCACGCTACCACCAGAGCCTTGATATTTTGTTTGACCAGATACTTTGAAATCGCCAGAGACCGGGCCAGTACATGCGCGTTGTCTCGCTCGCCATAAGGCGCGTGGCCGCTGTCGGCGATGTAGATAAAGTCTTCATGAGGCAACTCGGTACGGAGCGCTTTCAAAACGCTCAGGCCGCCTATGCCGCTGTCGAAGATGCCTATCATGGCCCCCACGGGCTCTCACTTGGTGTAGCTTTCTGCCCCCAGAGGGCGCCACTGCGTCTGCGCCTGCGGCCCGACAAAGCCGGTTCCGCAGTCCTTACCTCCGACAGGCTGCTAGACACTCGTCACCGGGATTTTCTTGAACTCCCCGGTGGCAATCCGTTTTTGCCACTCCGCCGGCCCGGTAATGTGCGCACTGGTGCCGCCCGAATCAACCGCCACCGTTACCGGCATGTCCACCACGTCAAACTCGTAAATCGCTTCCATGCCCAAATCAGCAAAGCCCACCACTTTGGCGTGTTTGATGGCTTTTGATACCAGGTACGCTGCCCCGCCTACGGCCATCAGGTAAGCGCTGTTGTGCTTTTTGATTGCCGCAATGCCCTCCGGGCCACGCTCGGCTTTGCCGATCATGCTGATCAGGCCGGTTTGGGCCAGCATCATTTCAGTAAAACCATCCATTCGCGTGGCGGTCGTTGGGCCTGCCGGGCCGACGGCTTCGCCTTTTACAGGGTCAACTGGGCCGACGTAGTAAATCACGCGGTTGGTGAAGTCAACCGGCAATGCCTCGCCGGCTGCAAGCATGGTTTGAATGCGTTTGTGGGCGGCGTCGCGGCCCGTCAGCATTTTGCCGCTGAGTAGCAACGTCTCACCGGATTTCCAGCTGGCTACTTCGGCTTTGGTTAGCGTGTTCAAGTTCACCGTTTTGCTTTTAACGTAATCAGGCGCCCAGTTCACATCCGGCCAAATGCTCAGCGGTGGCGGTGTCAGGTAGACAGGGCCGCTGCCATCCATCACAAAGTGTGCATGGCGGGTGGCAGCACAGTTCGGGATCATCGCCACTGGTTTGCCTGCAGCGTGGGTCGGGTACATGTTGATTTTGACGTCAAGTACCGTCGTCAGGCCGCCCAAGCCTTGCGCACCAATGCCCAGGGCGTTGACTTTTTCATACAGCTCAATGCGCAGGGCCTCAACCTTGGTCAATGCTTCGCCTGATTTGGCTTTAGCCTGCAGCTCGTACATATCCAGGTCTTCCATCAGGCTTTCTTTGGCCAGCAGCATGGCTTTTTCAGCTGTGCCACCAATGCCGATGCCCAGCATGCCCGGCGGGCACCAGCCTGCGCCCATGGCGGGCACGGTTTTCAGCACCCAGTCAACGATGCTGTCGCCGGGGTTGAGCATGGCCAGCTTGCTTTTGTTTTCACTGCCGCCGCCCTTGGCTGCAACGGTCACTTCAAAAGTGTTGCCGGGCACCAGTTCGGTAAATATCACGGCGGGTGTGTTGTCTTTGGTATTTTTGCGGTCGAACTGCGGGTCGGCCACGACCGATGCGCGCAGGGTGTTGTCTGGGTGGTTGTAGCCGCGCCGCACACCTTCATTGACGGCGTCGTCGACTGACCCTGTAAAGCCGTCCCAGCGTACGTCCATCCCGATTTTTAAAAACACATTGACGATGCCGGTGTCCTGGCAAATTGGGCGCTGGCCGGTGGCGCTCATTTTGCTGTTGGTCAAAATTTGTGCCATCGCATCTTTGGCTGCGGGGCTTTGCTCTGCCTCATAGGCGCGCGCCAGGTGGGCAATGTAGTCTGCCGGGTGGTAGTAGCTGATGTATTGCAGGGCGGCGGCAACGGATTCGATCAAGTCGGCTTGTTTGATGGTGGTCATGTTGATGGTTATGGAGTAGATTTCGGGTAGCACGGTAGACGCAACCCAATATTTTGACAGGTAAGTACCTTGACCAAAACACGCACTGAAAAAGATACCTTCGGCCCGATTGAAGTCCAGGCGAACAAACTTTGGGGCGCACAAACCCAGCGCTCGCTGCACAATTTCGATATCTCCGGCGAATTGATGCCACGTGAAATCATTCGGGCGCTGGCACAGATCAAGCGCTCGTCGAGCATCGTCAACCACGCACTTGGTTTGCAGAGTAAAACCATCACGGACGCCATCGTCGCGGCGGCTGATGAAGTGATTGCGGAGAAGCATGTGGATGAGTTCCCGTTGGTGGTTTGGCAAACTGGCTCGGGCACGCAAAGCAATATGAATGTCAACGAAGTGCTGGCCAATCGGGCGAGCGAGTTGATGGGCGGGCAGCGCGGAGAAAACCGCCTGGTGCACCCGAACGACGATGTAAACCGCAGCCAGTCGTCGAACGATGTGTTTCCTACAGCCATGCACATTGCTGCTGTCGTTAACATTACTGACAAGCTGTTGCCTGCGCTTGAAAAGCTCCGCACAACGTTGGCGCACAAGTCAAAAGAGTTTGACGGTATTGTCAAAATGGGTCGCACGCACCTGCAAGACGCTACACCTTTAATGTTGGGGCAAGAATTTTCTGGCTATGTCGCGCAGCTTGAGCATGGCGAAAGGCACCTTCACGCGGCCTTGCCTCATTTGTATGAACTGGCACTTGGCGGTACGGCGGTAGGTACGGGCTTAAACGCGCCAAAGGACTATGCAGTGGCAGTAGCGGCTGAATTGTCCGACTTGACTGCTTTGCCCTTTATTACCGCGCCGAACAAGTTTGAAGCGCTTGCCGCATCTGACGCGCTCGTACATGCCCACGGTGCGCTTAAAACATTGGCCGCGAGTTTGATGAAAATTGCCAACGATATTCGTTGGCTGGCCAGTGGTCCGCGTAGCGGCATTGGTGAATTGAACATTCCTGAAAATGAGCCGGGTTCGTCCATCATGCCGGGCAAGGTCAACCCGACACAAAGCGAGGCATTGACCATGCTGTGTGCACAGGTGTTTGGCAACGATGTGGCGATTAATTTTGGCGGTGCGTCGGGGAACTTTGAGCTCAATGTATTCAGACCCATGATGGCGCATAACTTTTTGCAAAGCGTGCGGCTGCTGGCCGACGGCATGAATAGTTTTAACGACCACTGCGCCGCAGGCATTCAGCCCAACCGCGAACGCATTGCCGAGCTGCTGGGTGCATCGCTGATGCTGGTGACTGCACTGAACCCGCACATTGGCTACGACAAGGCCGCTTTTATCGCCAAAAAGGCGCACAAAGAAGGCAGCAGTTTGCGCGCTGCGTCTATTGCATCAGGCCATGTGACGGGTGAGCAGTTTGATGCGTGGGTCGTCCCAGCAAAGATGACTCACCCGTAAGAACTGGATACAGGTGTCAGTGCTTTTGCGCCGAAATGCTTGACATCAGCTTGTCGGTATAGGCAATCGCAATCGCTGACAACAAAAACGCAATGTGAATCACGGTTTGCGCAATCAGCACGCGGTCGGTGTAGTTGTCGGCGTTGATAAAAGTCTTGAGCAGATGGATTGAGCTGATGCCAATGATGGCGGTGGCCAACTTGACTTTGAGCACACTCGCATTGACGTGGCTTAACCACTCGGGCTGGTCTGGGTGACCGTCCAGGTTCATGCGGCTGACAAAAGTTGCGTAGCCGCCCACAATCACCATGATCAGCAGGTTGGAAATCATCACCACGTCAATCAGCGCCAGCACCACCAGCATGATGACAGTCTCGTTCAAGGTGACGATGGGCAGCGTGGTTTTGTAGCCGATGCTGGTGACCAGCGCCTGCAAGTCGGGCAGGCTTCCGAAAGCGGCACCAATCAGGTGCTTGAGCTCCACCAGGAAGTGCACCACGTATACCGCTTGGGCGGCAATCAGGCCCAGGTATAAGGGCAATTGGAGCCAGCGGCTGGCAAAAATAAAGTTGGGCAGTGCGCCTAGGGGGGTGTGTTTTTTGGGGGCTAGGCTCATTCATGGTGATGGATTTTAGCGGGTTGACATTTTTGTAAGGTTGATGCCAGTCAGTGGCTTGTAAGAGCGATGCATGACAGTACTACTATTCCATGACACTAAAGAGACAAAAATGAGTACGAATACAAATATCGAGTCCATGCTGGTTGAAGACCGCGTCTTCGCGCCCAGTGCCGCGATTGTCAAGGCGGCTCGTATCTCAGGTATGGACGCATACAACGCCATGTGCAGTGAGGCGGACAAGGACTTTGAAGGGTTCTGGGCCAAGCTGGCGCGGGACAACCTGAGTTGGAAAAAACCCTTCACCGAGGTGCTCAACGAGTCCAATGCACCTTTTTACACCTGGTTTGCAGACGGTCAGCTCAATGCATCGTACAACTGCCTGGATCGCCATTTAGGTACACCGACCGAGAATAAAAAGGCGATTATTTTCGAGGGCGATGACGGCACAGTCGTGAACGTCACCTACAAAGAACTGCACGCCAAAGTCAGTCAGTTTGCCAGCGCACTTAAAGCGATGGGCGTCCAGAAAGGTGACCGCGTGGTCATTTACATGCCGATGACGGTTGAAGGTGTGGTCGCCATGCAGGCCTGCGCACGCATTGGTGCGACGCACTCGGTGGTGTTTGGCGGCTTTTCGGCCAAGAGCCTGCAAGAGCGTATTCAAGATGCGGGTGCGGTAGCTGTTATTACTGCCAACTACCAGTTGCGAGGCGGTAAAGAGCTGCCACTCAAGGCCATCGTTGACGAAGGTCTTGCCATGGGCGGATGTGAGTCGATTAAAAACGTCATCGTCTACCAGCGCACCACAACAGCATGCAACATGGTTGCCGGGCGCGACAGCCTGATGCATGAAGTCATGGCGAATGCCGCGCCAGACTGTGAGCCTGAATTTGTAGGCGCAGAGCACCCGCTGTTCATCCTTTACACCTCTGGCTCCACCGGCAAGCCCAAGGGCGTGCAGCACAGCACAGGTGGTTATTTGCTGTGGGCCAAGCTGACGATGGACTGGACCTTTGATTTGCAGGCATCCGACGTGTTTTGGTGTACGGCTGATATCGGCTGGATCACCGGCCACACCTACGTAGCCTATGGCCCGCTGGCCGCAGGCGCGACGCAGGTCATTTTTGAAGGCATACCAACTTTCCCGAATGCAGGTCGTTTCTGGCAAATGATTGAGCGCCACAAGGTGTCGATTTTTTACACTGCGCCCACGGCCATCCGCTCACTGATCAAAGCGGCTGAAGCCGATGAAAAAGTCCACCCTGATCGCTCAGACCTGAGCAGTCTTCGGGTCCTTGGTTCGGTGGGTGAGCCCATCAACCCTGAAGCATGGATGTGGTATTACAAAAACATCGGTCGCGAGCGTTGCCCGATTGTTGACACCTTCTGGCAGACCGAATCGGGCGGTCATATGATCACGCCACTGCCGGGTGCCACGCCACTGGTTCCGGGTAGCTGCACCTTGCCCCTGCCCGGCATCATGGCTGAAATTGTGGACGAAACCGGCAAGCCGTTACCCAATGGTTCCGGTGGCTTGCTGGTGGTAACCCGCCCTTGGCCGTCGATGATCCGCAACATCTGGGGCGACCCGGAACGCTTCAAAAAGGCTTATTTCCCCGAAGAAATGGGCGGCTGTGTTTATCTTGCTGGCGACGGCGCTGTCAGGAACAAAGACAACGGTTATTTCCGCATCACTGGCCGTATTGACGACGTGCTGAACGTGTCAGGTCACCGCATGGGCACGATGGAGATTGAATCCGCCCTGGTAGCTCACAGCACGCTGGTGGCCGAGGCCGCCGTGGTGGGTAGACCTGACGATCTGACGGGCGAGGCAATCGTTGCGTTTGTGGTGCTCAAGCGCTCACGCCCAACGGGCGACGAGGCCAAAGCCATTGCCAAAGAGCTGCGCGACTGGGTGGGCAAACAGATTGGCCCGAT
>JAYVPR010000248.1:0-6781 GCA_043757245.1 Polaromonas sp.
GCCCCTGCCATGGTGGCAGGCTGCACGGTGGTGCTGAAACCGAGTGAAATCGCCCCCGTTAACGCCATGATTCTGGCCGAAATCATTCACGAGGCAGGCCTGCCGCCTGGCGTTTTCAATCTGGTCAACGGCCTGGGCTCGGTGGTGGGCGAGGTGCTGGCCACCCACCCTGAAGTTGATATGGTGAGCTTTACCGGCTCAACCCGCGCAGGCAAACGGGTCAGCGAGCTGGCCAGCCAGTCGGTCAAGCGCATTGCGCTTGAGCTGGGCGGCAAGTCAGCCAGCGTGATTTTAGACAGCGCCAATTTTGAAGCGGCCGTCAAAGGCACGGTCGCTGCCTGCATGCTCAACAGCGGCCAAACCTGCTCAGCCCACACCCGCATGCTGGTGCCAGTTACACGCTACGACGAAGTCAAGGTGCTGGCGCAAGCCGCGATTGCCAAATTCAGCGTGGGTCCAAGTCTTGACGAGGCCAGCAAGCTCGGGCCTTTGGTCAGCGCGATGCAGCGAGACCGGGTCATCAGCTTTATTAAAACCGGCATTGCTGAAGGCGCTGATGTGGTTGCTGGCGGAGCCGAGCCACCTGCTTTTGACACAGGCTACTTTGTACAGCCAACGATTTTGGGCATCAAACCGTCCGATACGCTGGCGCAAGAAGAGATTTTCGGCCCCGTGCTGGTGGTCATTCCGTACCAAGACGAAGAAGAAGCTGTACGAATTGCCAACAGCACCATTTACGGCCTGGGCGGTGCGGTGTGGGCAGGTACAGACGAAGAGGCCATGACCGTGGCGCGCCGCATGCGCACTGGTCAGGTCGACATCAATGGTGGGCCGTTCAATGCCAATGCGCCGTTTGGCGGATACAAACAGTCGGGCAATGGCCGTGAAAACGGGGTTTATGGTTTTGAAGAGTTTCTCGAGTTCAAATCGCTGCAATTAAAACCCGTTACAGTTTGAGAGTTTTTTCAACCATCCTAAATACATGGCAGAAGTCACCGTCGTTTTTGCCGATCTAACCGGAAGCACCGGGGTATTTGAAGCCCTGGGCAATGCCAAAGCGACGCAGGCGATTACCCGTTTGACCGACTGGCTGGGTAGGGTGTGTGTAGCTCGGGGCGGCAAGGTGGTTAAAAACCTGGGAGACGGTGTGCTGATGGTGTTTGTCCTCAACTCGGACGCGGTTGAGGCAGTCATTGAAATGCAGCGCCTGCATGCCGAGCGCATTAAAACGTGGCCTGACAAACTCAAAATGCGGCTGCAAGTCGGTCTGGCACGGGGTCAGGTGATAGAACAGGCGGGTGACTATTTCGGTGATACGGTCAATGTGGCCTCACGCCTTTCAGACTTGTCGGGTCCCGATCAAATCCTGGGCACAGACACCGTGATTAACGCACTACCCGACGACACGCTGGTCCGTTCTCGAAGTCTGGGGGCGATGGATATTCGTGGTCGCATTGAAACCTGCGTGGTTCATCGGGTTGAATGGCAAAGCGAGGTGCTGTCAGACTTTTTTACCATCCCTGCGGGTTTGACGGCAAGCGCTTTCAACCCCACCGTGCCCCGGGTCGGATTGATCGGACTGTCCTGGCTAGATCTTTCGGCTACCTTCGACTCAACCCAGTTGCCCATCCATATTGGCCGGGTGGCTGAGGCGCAGTTCGTCGTCAATGATCCGCGTGTCTCGCGGCTACATGCCAAGATCACATGGCGGGCGGGCAAGTTTTACCTTGAAGACCTCAGCAGTTATGGCACCTGGGTGCAGTTTGCAGGTGGGCAAGCCGTTGTTGCCCTGCGCCGCCAAGAGTGTGTGCTGCTCGGAGGCGGGGAGATTGCGTTGGGCGCACCGTTTGAGGACTTCAGTGTGCCCACAGTCAGCTTCAAGTTTGCGGGCAAGTAAACACTCATAAAAATTGAGAGTCAAGCAGCCATAAGTTACATAGCCTGGTTCAAACGATTCTTATGGCTGCTTTTCGCGGTGATGTTACTGCTGGGTTGCGCGGCGGGCATATACGTTAACCGCGCGTTTCCGGCGCTTGATGGCGAACTGAAGGCTGCTGGCTTGAGAGCCCCTGTCAGCTTGGCGCGAGACGCCGCTGACGTGACCCACATCAAGGCGCAAACACCTAGTGACGCCTGGCTTGCCATCGGCTTTGTGCATGCGCAAGAACGCGGCTGGCAGCTCGAATTTAACCGCCGCGTCATGCACGGCGAGCTGTCTGAAGCCTTTGGATCGGCCACGCTGGAGACCGACAAGTTGCTGCGCACCCTGGGCATCATGCATGCAGCGGAGCGCCAGTGGCAAGCTTTAGGGGCGACTACTCTACGGAGAGTTTGATTTGTTTAGCCAGGGACTCGAAAGCCTCTAGCTCTGCCTTGATCTGGCTCGCCATCTGCGCCGATGTGTTACCCACCGGCTCGGACCCCATCTCCAGCAACTGCTTGCGTACGTCCGGCGCGTTGACGATCTTCACGATTTCCGCGTTCAGTTTCGCAACAATATCCGGGGGCGTAGCCACCGGCACGAGAATTCCGAACCAGGTGCCGACATCGAATCCGGGCAACACCGTTTCAGCCAGCGACGGAACATCGGGCATAGCGGAAGATCGCTTGGCGGTGGTCACTGCCAAGGCGCGCGTCTTGCCGGCCTTGACCTGAGGCAGACCCGAGGTCACGGTATCGAACATCAGGTCTATCTGTCCGCTGATCAGATCAGCCACCGCTGGCGAGCTTCCTTTATAGGGAACGTGAACTATGTTGACCCCCGCGCGCAGTTTGAACATCTCGCCAATCAGATGATGAGCCGTACCCGCCCCGGCTGAACCGTAATTGAGCTTGCCGGGCTGGGACTTCGACAGCGCAATAAATTCTTGAATGCTTTTTGCAGGTACGTTGGCGTTCACGACCACCATGTTGGGGACCATCGCCACGATGCTGACCGGAGCGAAATCGCGGCCAATGTGATACGGCAGCTTGGCATACACGTTTTGAGCGATGGTGTGGTGTGCGGCGCCCATCAACAGCGTGTAACCGTCGGCCGGGGATTTGGCGACCATGTCTGCGCCCACTGTGGCGCCGGCTCCAGCCTTGTTTTCCACGATCACCGGCTGACCCCAGGCTGTTGTAAGCCGCTGGCCGAGCAGGCGGGCGAGCGTATCGGTAGCGCCCCCGGGCGCGAAGGGAACAACGATCTTGATCGGCCGGCTGGGATAGCTGGCGGCGGTCTGAGCCATGGCTCCGGCCGCAGCCCCCGCCACCGTGAGGGCCACCAGAGTGCGGCTGAGAAATAATTTCATGGTTTGTCTCCTTGAGGTGGCCGGGAAGCCGGTAAAAAATCAGCGTGAATGAATTCGTAGCCACCGGGCAGCGGTGGCGAGGGTAGGCTTCGAAAGTCGGCCGCCATTTCAAAGAACCCTTTCGCCATATTTCTTCAGCGCAGCTTCCGACAAGGTCAGGCCCAGGCCCGGCTGCTCCTTGAGCTTCATGCGGCCGTTCTTGATCACGGGGGGGTCTTCGTACAGCTCGGCCTGTAAAGGATCGCGCTCGGGGTCGGTGAAGGCTTCGACAATGTAGCCCGCCGGGCTGGAGGCCACAATGTGGGCGTGGATGAAGCAGTCGTGATGCGGCGCCACCTGCACGTGGTTCAATTCGCACATTCCGGTGAGCTTGCGGCCCTCCGTGAAACCGCCCATCATGGTGCAGTCGAACTGCAGGATCTGGATCGCATGCTCTTCCAGCAAGGCGCGGCAGCCGTAGCTGGTGAGTTCGCTCTCGCCGCCGGACAGCGGAATCCGCGTCTTCTGGGCCAAAAGCTTCATGCCGCGACGGTCGTCTTCCCAACGCACCGGCTCTTCCAGCCACCGCGGGTTCAGCGGCTCAAGCAGCCGAGCCGCTTCGATCGCGGTAGGCAAGTCCCAGGCACGGTTGGCATCGACCATGAAATCGCAATCCGGGCCGATCACCTCTCGCATCACCGCCATCCGTTCGATGTCGTCATGCAACGGGATACCGCCTGCCTTGGCCTTGAAGCCCGTGTGGCCCTGCTCGACCAGCATCAGCATTTCGTCACGCAGCTCGGCGTTGTCTTTGCCCTCACGGTAATAACCGCAGGTCACATACGCCGGAACCTCGTCGCGGTATCCACCGAACAGGCGGTACAGAGGCAGTCCGGCAGCTTTGCCGACGATGTCCCAGCAAGCGATATCCACGGCGGCGCTGATGCGGATCATTGCCTCGCGAGACCAGCCTTTTTCGCTGGCAGTTTTGCTGGTCGTCAGCGCAAACAGTTTCTGGTACAGGCGCTCCGGCGCCAGGGCGTCTTCTCCGAGCACCTGCTGCGCAAGTCCGCCTTTCCAGGCTTTCACCGCGAAATCGATCGGCGTGTAGCTGGTGGCTAGGCCGAATCCGTCAATGCCTTCGTCCGTGTACAGGCGCACCAAGATTTCATTTGCCGTGGGGACGATGAAATGGCTGGTCCAGTGCGGACGCTGCTGGGGTGGAGCCCGCAGTGCGAAAACCTCAAGCTTGGTGATCTTCATTGAACCTCGCGGTAGATGAAGCTCGCCATTGTACCCGCTGGGGCACGTCACAGCTGGAGCCTTGTCCAACGAGATGCTATGGATGCCTCCCTCCTTAAGGGGAGAGAAAATGGGGTGCTGAGATAGAACAGCCGTCAATCAGGAAGAAACCTCCAGGTACGAGGTGGACCCTCTGATGGATACGGCATCAAAGTGCCCAGGATGTGATAAACCACGGTCTTCACTAACACCACAGAGGATCCGCCATGAATCGTAATACAGGAATGCACGCCGGACAAATCATCGGCACCATGAACGGGATACAGGTAGTCGGTCTGGACATCGCCAAGCAGGTGTTTCAGATGCACACGGTGAACATGGGGACGGGCGAGATCATCAACGTGCAAATCAAGCGCACCAAGGTGCTTGACACTTTGCCAACCTCACACCCTGCCTGGTGGCCATTGAGGCCTGTGGTGATGCACACCATTGGGCTCGCGAACTGAGCAAACTCGGCCATACGGTGCGGCTGTTGCACGCAAAAATAGTGAGCCCCTTTGTCAGCGGCAATAAAACCGATGCGACTGATGTCCGTACGCGAAAGCCGCCACGGGACGGTTTCGTGATGGCTGACCGGCGTGATGCGCGCCGAATCTGCCGCGCCACTGATTTTTGCGGCGTGGGCCGACGAGCTGACACGCTAATGTGGCGCTACTGGCCAGAATTTTTGATGTGCGCATCCCGACCGGCGGTGACACCTTCACCGTAAACGTTGGCCTGTACTGGGCAAACGACGCAAAAGGCCCATTCACCAACCGCCATGCAGCATCCATGCGCACCCTGTTTGACTTATCAGATCTGGAGAAATCACGCTTTATTTACCAAACCGGCCAAAGTGGCCTGGTGTTTTCCAGACGCTATCGGGACATGAGCCAGGACTGGGGTAACGTTAAGTACAGGCCTTTGCAGATGAGCCCAGGTGTGATGGCGCATCATTAGACGTTGAAGCCCTGACTTGGTGGGTATTTGTACTTGCAGCCCAATAAATAAAGGCGTATAATGCTACTAAATAAATAGCAAACTTGCATTGAATGACCAGCCTTAAGCCGGTACGGCATCTACACTGGCCCTGTCCCAATGCCGATGCTGGGCGATGGCTGCGATGAATGCCTGGGAGATCTCGCCTTCAGCTGCCTTGCGCGTATCAGCCACCAGCACGCCCGCAGCGGGCAGGGCGACTTGCTCTGCGTTTTTGCCTGCGGTTAGACCCAGCCTGACGAGTAGCTGAGCCCCTTCGTTCAGTGCGCAAATGGTTTTACAGTGTTTGTAGCCTTCCAGTACAAAATGCACTGCCTCGCCCATTGCGCACAACGCCGTGGCGCTTTGTGCGCCGCCGGGTATCAGCACGGCATCAAACATGATGGAAGGCATGTTACCGAAGGTGTGGTCAACGGCCAGTTGCTTGCCACTGGCGGTGCTTACCGTACCCAGGTGCGGCCCCACAAGCTTGCAAACTGCGCCTGCATTGGTAAGGTCCTGGACGATTTGTTTAAAGGTAGCGGGCTCCACTCCGTCAGCTACCAAAACAGCAATCTTGCGGGTTTTGATGTTGCCCCCTAGCTTGCCCAGCATGCTCAAAGCCTCGTCGCTTTCTACCTTGTTGGTGATGCGGTAGTCCCGGTAACCCAAGCGGCCCGCCGCTGCTTTGGCATTCGGTGGGCTTATCCCCAGGTTGGCGGATACGCGGGTGGCGAGCTTGATATCAACGTGGGCCAGATTGTCGACCATGCGCTGGCGGATTTCAGGCACTTCTACCTTTGACAGTTCAAACCGGAAGGCCGCCACAATGTGGTCTTTCTCGAAGGTTGTCTGGCTGCTCCAGAACAAGGTGGCCTGCGAAAAGTGGTCGTTAAACGACGGGCTGCGTGCGCGGATTTTGGGGGGTTCAATTTGCTCCGGGTATGACTGAAAGCCTTGAGCAGCGCCGTCAATTCTGAATTCCGGGCCGCTCGCCAGAGTGTTGGGCTCATAAGCCGCGCGGCCCTTGGGGATCGTCATACGGTGGATGCCGTCTCTTTGAAAATTGTGCATGGGGCAAACCCCGCGGTTGATCGGGATTTCATGAAAGTTGGCCCCGCCCAAACGCGACAGCTGCGTGTCGGTATAAGAAAACAAACGCCCTTGCAGTAGCGGGTCATTTGAAAAGTCTATGCCCGGCACCAGGTGGCCGGGGTGAAAGGCCACCTGTTCGGTTTCGGCAAAAAAGT
>JAYVPR010000249.1:0-6775 GCA_043757245.1 Polaromonas sp.
AGAAGTACGCGGTGAGGTGTACATGCGTCGCGCAGACTTTGAAGCGCTCAACGACCGGCAGCGCGAAAAAATTGCCCAAGGCATGAAAGGTGAAAAAACCTTCGTCAATCCGCGTAACGCGGCCGCCGGTGCGGTACGCCAGCTGGATCCGGTCATTGCAGCCAGCCGCAAGCTCAGTTTTTTTGCCTACGGTCTGGGCAGCATCACACCTCCTGAATCAGGCGGGCCAGCGTTTGAAACCCACTTTGAACTTCTTCAAACCCTTAAAAAATGGGGTTTCCCGGTCGCAACCCAAACAATACGGGCGCAAGGAGCTCCTGAATTAATAGCGTTTCATCAAGCGATGGGCCAGCAACGCGATGCCTTGCCTTACGACATCGACGGGGTGGTTTACAAAGTCAACCGCCTCGCGTTGCAAAGGCAGCTTGGCTTTGTCACGCGCGAACCGCGTTGGGCCGTGGCCCACAAGTACCCGGCACAAGAGCAACTCACCACGGTACTTGCCATTGATGTGCAGGTTGGCCGTACCGGCAAGCTGACACCAGTCGCCAAGCTTGCGCCGGTATTTGTTGGGGGTGTAACGGTCACCAATGCCACCTTGCACAACGAAGACGAAGCGCGCCGTAAAGATGTGCGCATCGGCGACACGGTGATCGTGCGACGCGCTGGCGATGTGATTCCTGAGGTCGTCAGCGTGTTGTTAGACAAACGCATGCATGACGCATCGATGTTCACTATGCCGCGCCAATGCCCGGTCTGCGGTTCCGACGCCGTGCGTGAATTGGATGAAGCCGATTACCGCTGCACAGGCGGTTTGTTTTGCGGGGCACAGCGCAAAGAGGCGATCTTGCACTTCGCCCACCGCCGCGCTGTAGAGGTCGATGGTCTGGGCGATAAATTGGTCGAGCAACTTGTCGACGCTAATATCATTCGCACTCTGCCCGATCTTTACAAGCTGGGGCTGACGGCGCTGGCCGGTCTGGACCGCATGGCCGACAAGTCCGCACAAAACCTGCTGCAGGCGCTGGAAAAGTCCAAGGCCACCAACTTGCCGCGTTTTTTGTTCGGACTGGGCATTCGCCATGTGGGCGAAGCCACCGCGAAAGAGCTGGCAAGGCATTTCGGCAAGCTAGACGCCATCATGGAAGCGACAGAGGAGCAACTGCTGACAGTCAGCGATGTAGGCCCCATCGTCGCCAAAAGCCTGCGCACTTTTTTTGACCAATCGCACAACCGCGAAGTGGTCGAGCAACTGCGCGCCTGTGGCGTGACGTGGGAAGAGGGCGAACCTGCACCGGTAACGCCCAAACCTTTATCCGGCAAAACTTTCGTCATCACCGGCACACTGCCCACCCTCAGCCGTGACCAGGCCAAAGACCTGCTGGAAGCCGCCGGCGCAAAGGTGGCGGGCAGTGTGAGTAAAAAAACCGATTATTTGCTGGCAGGTACTGATGCGGGCAGCAAGCTGGACAAAGCGCGGGAGTTGGGTGTGGCGGTTATTGATGAGGCGGCATTGGGTGACTTACTGAAAAATTGACGAAACCAAAAAGTTAGAAAAGCATTTGAAGGAGTAAATCATGAGTGCTGCTGCTTCACTATTGCTCCGGCCCGATGACGTATTGAGTTTCCGTTCGGGCTGAGCCTGTCGAAGCCTGGCTAGCACAGGGAAACCCAACGACCAAGCTTAGTGCGAACGGATAAAGGAATTCAGACTTCACAAGGCCGGATCAATAAGGCGCACAGGCTATAGTTACCCGTACCGACATCGTCCCCGTACCTCCGTCAACAGCGGCCGTGCCGGCAAGCCTACAAGATCGATACGGTGCCATCAAAATAATGGCACTCACCCCAGAGAGATTGATGCATGAAAAATTGGAGCCGTCCTTTGTTGCTGGCGTTGGCACTCAGCACGGGTGCGTGGGTGCCTGTGCAGGCGCAGACGTTTGAGCAGTCGCTTGCGGCAGCTCAACGTGGGGATTACCGCACGGCTTTTGCGGGGTTTAAAAAACTGGCCGAGCAGGGGGGTGCCGATGCGCAGTCCAACCTGGGCCTGATGTATTACGACGGACAGGGCGTGCCCAAAGATGAACAAGCAGCTTATTTCTGGTGGCTGCTGGCTAGCGCACAGGGGGGACAAAATGCGGTAAAAAACCGTGATATGTTGGAGCCCCGCTTGTCACCCGAGCAACGCGCCACTGCACAAGCTGACGCACGCGATTGGCAGCCCAAAACCGCCGGGCAATCCGGCAGCGTCCCTGGTGGAGGTCCCGCTGACTCCGGTGGCTCGAACCGCGCCCCAAGCCGCCCAAGCCGCCCAAGCTCTGCGACGGCCGAAGCCGCTAGCAGCGGCAGTGGTTTTCGCGTGGCACGCGGTGCCATCGTCACCAACCACCACGTGATTGACGGTTGCAGCCGCCTGCGCGTCAACGGCATCGCCGCCGAAGTGCGCGGCAGTGATGCGCGCAGCGACCTGGCCTTGCTTGCGGTCACGCTGCCTGGCCCCAGCGCCAGCTTGCGGGCGCAGCGCGCGGCGGTGGGCGAGCCGGTGGCGGTAGCTGGTTTCCCGCTGCGTGGTCTGCTGTCGGGGTTCAACATGACCACCGGCAACCTCAGCAGCCTGTCTGGCATGGGCGGGGACACGCGCCTTGTGCAAATTACTGCGCCAGTACAGCCCGGCAATAGCGGCGGGCCGATGCTAGATTCGGCTGGCAACTTGATGGGTGTCGTGGTATCCAAGCTGGACGCTATGAAAGCGGCAAAACTGACGGGTGACATTCCGCAAAATGTCAACTTCGCCATCAACGCCAACGTGCTGCGTTCGTTCTTGGATGCCAACAGTGTGGACTACGACAGCGCCAGCTCCGGCAAGCTGCTGCTGCCCACGGCGATTGCAGAAAAAGCCAGGGGCTTTACCGTGCTGGTGGAATGCTGGAAGTGAGCTTGCCAACCAGCAGCGCCGCGTTCAGGATGCGATTCCACGGAAGACCATAAGTGAGCGATTGACGGCAAGCATCAAGGCGTCGTCTGCCTGGCCAATGACCGAACCTGTTTTGTCCAGCCTGCTCGTCAACGCCTTGTCCATCATGACCTGGGAGCGCTTGCTCATGCCATCGCCGTCGATGCGCCATGGTGATGCCGAACCAGGGTACGTTGACCAGCTCGCTAGGACTCTGTCGGCAACTCATTCCATTTCCATATCAATCCGACATGTTGTTGCTTCACCTTGCCGTGCTATAGCACTGTCTGCGGCTTCGCGCCTAATGTCGTATCGATCTGGAAACGGAATCAGGGGTCAGCCTCTCGGGCTCCAGCTGTATGCTTGCAGTTTTGGCGCTACTATTAACACCTCCATGACTATTCGTGAAATTTTAAAAATGGGCGATGCGCGGCTCTTGCGCATTGCCCCGCCCGTGACGGAATTTGACACCGATGCGCTGCATCTGCTCATTTCCGATATGTTCGAGACCATGCGCTCCGTCAATGGCGCTGGCCTGGCAGCACCTCAGATCGCGGTTGATTTACAGCTGGTGATTTTTGGCACCGATGCACCTAACCCACGTTACCCCGATGCGCCGCTAATACCGCGCACCGTCTTGCTGAACCCGGTCATCACGCTGCTCAGTTCATTGGAAGAAGACGGCTGGGAAGGCTGTTTGTCAGTACCCGGCTTGCGCGGCGTTGTGCCGCGTTTTGCGAAGATCAGGTACACCGGGTTTGACCAATATGGCGATGCGATTGACCGCACCGTCGATGGCTTTCACGCCCGCGTGGTGCAGCATGAATGCGATCATTTGATTGGCAAGCTTTACCCCATGCGGGTGCGTGACTTCACGCAGTTTGGCTTTACTGAAGTGCTGTTCCCTGGGCTGGACGCCGCCAGCGACGATTAAACCTTCAGGCGTTCAACGCTTGCAGTAGTTCAGTCTCAATCGCAATTTGGGCACGGTTGTGTTGCAGCTCTGGCCCATCGATCAAAAACGTATCTTCAACGCGCTCGCCCAGCGTGGTGACTTTGGCCAGTTGCAGGTTGATGTTGTGGTGCGCCAGCACCCGGGCAATCAGGTACAGCAGGCCGGCACGGTCATTGGCTGACACGCTGAGAAGCCAGCGCTGGGCTTTTTCATCAGGGCGCAAATCAACTCGGGGGGCAATCGGGAAACTTTTGACTCGCCGCGAGAGACGGCCCATGCTGGGTGGGGGCAGTGAGCCGCGTGTTTCGATCGTGCGGCCAAGCTCAGCCTCCACCATTGCCGCCAGTTCCCGGAAGTGATCGTTTTCACTGTTCAAATCAGGGCTGACCACCTGAAACGTGTCCAGCGCATAACCGTTTTTGGCGGTATGAATTTTGGCATCCAGAATGCTGAAACCCGCCTGGTCAAAGTAGCCGCAAATACGGGCAAACAAATCCGCTGCATCCGGCGTGTAAACCAACACCTGCATGCCCTCGCCAGCCGACGAACGACGCGCCCGCACAATCACCTTGGCGTTGCCGACGTGGCGCGACAGCTGGCGCGCATGCCAGGCAATATCGCTCGCGTCGTGCCGCATAAAGTAGCTGACATCCAGCGTACCCCACAGCGCTTTGTGACCTTCAAATGGCTCCGCATGGAGCGCCAGCGTGGTCAAAGCTTCGCGTTTGCGGGCCTCCACCTCGGCATCCGCATCGGGTGCCCGGCCACCGAGTACGCGCAGGGTGTAACGGTACAGGTCTTCCAGCAGCTTGCCTTTCCAGGCGTTCCATACCTTGGGGCTGGTGCCGCGTATGTCGGCAACCGTCAGCAAGTACAGCGCTGTCAGGTAGCGTTCGTTACCCACCCGCTTGGCAAATGAGGTGATGACCTCTGGGTCGCTCAGGTCTTCTTTTTGCGCAATGCGGCTCATGCTCAAATGCTCGCGCACCAAAAACTCGGCAAGATTGGCGTCTTCGCTAGCTATGCCGTGCTGCCTGCAAAACAGCCTGACGTCTTTGCAGCCCAGCTCGGAATGGTCGCCGCCACGGCCTTTGGCGATGTCGTGAAAGAGCGCGGCAACGTACAAAATCCAGGGCTTGTCCCAGCCTGCCGCCAGCTGCGAGCACATCGGGTATTCATGCGAGTGTTCGGCTGTGAAAAAGCGCCGCACATTGCGCAGCACCATCAAAATGTGCTGGTCTACCGTGTAAACATGAAACAGATCGTGCTGCATTTGCCCGACGATTTTGCGGAACACCCACAAGTACCGTCCCAACACCGATGTCTGGTTCATCAGCCGCATGGCGTGCGTGATGCCTTCGGGCTGCTGCAAGATTTGCACAAAGGTGTTGCGGTTGACCGGGTCATTGCGAAACTTCGCCGTCATCAGGCTGCGCGCGTTGTACAGGGCGCGCAAGGTTCGGGCTGACAGGCCCTTGATGCCCACGGTGGCTTCGTAGATCAGAAAAGTCTCAAGAATCGCGTGCGGGTCGCGCACGTACAAATCGTCGCAAGCCACTTCCAGCATGCCAGCCTTGTCCGAGAAGCGCTCATTGATGGGTATGAGCGGATAGGTGTTGGGGTTCAGGCGCTCTTCAATGTTCAACAGCAAAATCTGGTTGAGCTGCGCGACCGCTTTGGCTGCCCAGTAGTAGCGCTTCATCAAAGCCTCACTGGACCTGCGCAACAAACGGCCATTGGTGTCAATCTGGCTGGCATAGCCAAAGCTTTCAGCAACCGCGGTTTGCAAGTCAAATACCAAACGGTCTTCACGCCTGCCAGACAGTAAATGCAGCCGCGCCCGAATCAGGCACAGCAGGGCCTCATTGGCCTTGATTTGCCGCACCTCGAAGGTGGTGGCCAGTCCGTTTTTAGCCAGCTCGTCCCATGATTTGCCAAGGCCAGCGGCCCGCGCCACCCACAAAATGATCTGCAAATCGCGCAAGCCGCCAGGCGACTCTTTGCAGTTGGGCTCCAGCGCGTAGGGCGTGTTTTCAAACTTGTTGTGGCGCTGGCGCAGCTCCAGCGTTTTGGCGACAAAAAACGCCTTTGCATCCAGCACACCAGCCAATTGCTCTTGCAAGCGGGTGAAATTCTTTTTTGAACCGACCAGCAGACGCGCTTCCAGCATTGAGGTTTGCACCGTCACGTCTTTGGCGGCTTCCAGGACGCACTCAGCGACTGTACGCACGCTGGAGCCAATCTCCAGTCCGCTGTCCCAGCAGTTGCTGATGAAGGTTTCTATTTTTGCCTTGAGTTGCGGGTTGTCATCTACCGCACTGTCATCTGGTAACAGCAAAACAACATCAACATCGGAGTGCGGGAACAGCTCACCGCGGCCATAGCCCCCGGCGGCTACCAGGCATGCGTCTGGCCCAAAGTCTGCCAATAGCCAGAGTTTTTGCAGCGTTGTGTCGGTGTGTCGGGCCAGCTTTTGCAGCATGCCATGGATGCCGCGTGCAGACGGGCCACTGGTGGCCAGCGATTCAAAAAGGGCGGTTTTACCAGTTCGGTACTGCTCGCGAGCTAACGAGAGCTGGGTGAGCTGGGCAAGTTCGGCAAGCTGGGGCATGCACTGCTTTACATCAAACGGCCACGGCTTCTTGCGCGCTGACTTGCGGCACAAAAGCTGGCGTGGCCGGGCTGCCCGCAGACAGCGTCAGCACCTCGTAGCCAGTCTCGGTCACCAACACAGTGTGCTCCCACTGGGCGGACAGCGAATGGTCGCGGGTCACGATGCTCCAGCCGTCTTTTTCAGGGCCGTCCTTGATGTCACGTTTGCCTAAGTTGATCATCGGCTCAATGGTAAAAATCATGCCGGGTTT
>JAYVPR010000250.1:0-6771 GCA_043757245.1 Polaromonas sp.
GCCGCGCAGCAGCTTGCGCGGGTGGGTCACGACGTGACTTTGTTTGAAAAAAACGACCGCGTGGGCGGCTTGCTGCGCTACGGCATTCCAGATTTCAAAATGGAAAAAATCCACATTGATCGTCGGGTTGAGCAAATGCAGGCCGAGGGGGTGAGGTTTAAATGCGGTGTCATGGTCGGCGACTTGCCAAAGGATTCGAAAGTCACCAACTGGGCCACAGAAACTATCTCCCCAGAGCAACTGCAAAAAGAATTTGATGCCGTGATGCTGACCGGTGGCGCGGAGCAGTCACGCGACTTACCCGTGCCCGGCCGTGAGCTGGATGGCGTGCATTTTGCGATGGAATTTTTGCCCAGCCAAAACAAGGTGAACGCAGGCGACCAGGTCAAAGATCAATTGTCTGCTTCCGGCAAGCATGTCATTGTGATTGGCGGCGGCGACACCGGCAGCGACTGCGTAGGCACCAGCAACCGCCACGGCGCGGTCAGCGTCACGCAGTTTGAGCTGATGCCCGAGCCGCCTGTCGAGGAAAACCGTCCCATGACCTGGCCGTACTGGCCTATCAAGCTGCGCACATCGTCCAGCCATCAAGAAGGCTGCAACCGCGAATTTGCTATCTCTACGAAAGAGCTGCTCGGCGAAAAAGGCAAAGTCACAGGCTTAAAAACTGTGCGCGTTGAATGGGTGAACGGAAAGATGGTTGAAGTGGCCGGGTCAGAACAAACCCTGAAAGCCGACCTCGTGCTGCTGGCCATGGGTTTTGTGTCGCCCGTCGCGTCGGTGCTCGAGTCATTTGGCATCGCTAAAGACAATCGAGGCAATGCCAAAGCGACTGACGCTTTCATTGGCGGCTACGCAACCAATGTGCCCAAGGTGTTTGTCGCGGGTGATATCAGGCGTGGGCAGTCGCTGGTGGTGTGGGCAATTCGCGAAGGCCGTCAGGCAGCGCGTGCGGTCGATGAGTTTTTAATGGGTTACAGCGACTTGCCTCGTTGAGAAGCTTTTTTGCATGTCACCGTGATTTCTGGGGAAGTCAATCCCCTATGATTGTAAGTCGCAGCTCTGAAACGCCAGTTTATTACCAGCCTCTATTTTCATGTCCGAGCCAGACAATTCCGCCTTGGTTGAATTCAAGGACGTCACCTTCTCCTACCCAGGCTCCAGTGGCGACCGCGTCATTCTTGATAACGTCACCCTGACGGTGCCGCGCGGTAAGGTCACAGCATTGATGGGCGCATCTGGAGGCGGTAAAACCACCGTGCTGCGCTTGATTGGTGGTCAGCAAAAAGCCAATTCCGGGCAAGTATTGTTCGACGGTAAAAACGTGACTGACTTCAACCAACAAGCCTTGTATGCTGCGCGCCGCCGCATGGGTATGCTGTTCCAGTTTGGCGCGCTGTTCACTGATTTGAGCGTATTCGACAACGTCGCTTTCCCGCTGCGCGAACACACGGACCTGAGCGCTGATTTGATTCGCGACATCGTGTTGATGAAGCTCAACGCCGTGGGTTTGCGCGGCGCGCGCGATCTGATGCCGAGTGAAATTTCTGGCGGTATGGCCAGACGCGTTGCATTGGCCCGTGCCATCGTGCTTGACCCGGAACTCATCCTGTACGACGAGCCCTTTTCCGGGCTGGACCCGATCTCGCTAGGCACGGCCGCGCAATTGATTCGCCAGCTCAATGACACGCTGGGCATCACGTCCATCGTGGTCTCGCATGATATTGAGGAAACCTTTCGCATAGCCGACAAGGTGATCATTCTGGCCAACGGCGGCATAGCCGCGCAGGGCACACCCGACGAAGTGAAGCGCAGCACAGACCCACTGGTACACCAGTTTGTCAATGCGCTCAGCGAAGGCCCCGTTAAGTTTCACTACCCAGGCCCGGATGTGGCCACTGACTTTGGCAACCCTGCAGCCATGCAAAAAAGGGTTGAAAGGGCTGAGCGGTAAGCATTCATGAGTCAAACCAAGTTAAATATCGTCTCCAACCTGGGATTGGCTGTGCGCGAGCAACTTGGCCACTTGGGCCATGCCACGCGGCTTTTTATGCGTTTGCTGGCAATCAGCGGCTCAGTGCTCAAGCGCTTTGGTTTGGTGCGCGACCAGGTTTTCTTTTTGGGTAATTATTCACTGGCCATCATTTCGGTGTCTGGCCTATTTGTCGGTTTTGTGTTGGGCTTGCAGGGCTATTACACCCTGCAACGCTATGGCTCGTCTGAAGCGTTGGGCCTGTTGGTGGCGCTCAGTCTGGTGCGTGAGTTGGGGCCTGTGATTACCGCGCTGCTGTTTGCTGGCCGCGCCGGTACGGCCTTGACGGCTGAAATTGGGCTGATGAAAGCAGGCGAACAGCTGTCGGCCATGGAAATGATGGCCGTTGACCCGGTGCGCCGCATTCTGGCGCCACGGTTTTGGGGCGGCATTATTGCCATGCCGTTGCTGGCGGCAGTGTTTAGCGCGTTCGGTGTGATTGGCGGCTGGATTGTCGGTGTAGTCATGATTGGCATTGACGCTGGTTCGTTCTGGAGCCAAATGCAGGGCGGTGTGGATGTGTGGCGTGACGTGGGTAACGGCGTCATCAAAAGCTTTGTGTTTGGTGTTACTGTTACCTTCGTGGCGCTGTACCAGGGCTTTGAGGCTCAGCCGACGCCAGAAGGCGTGGCACGCGCTACTACCCGCACCGTGGTGGTGGCATCGCTGGCGGTGCTGGGGCTGGACTTTTTGTTGACTACCTTGATGTTCAGCATTTGAAACGGGCTGCTACCAGAATCGCCCAGTCATGCGAAAATTCTCGAAATCAATCTTTTTGCGGACAAGTCATCAGGGTATTGAAAGAAAATAATGCAGCGCTCAAAAAATGATCTGTGGGTAGGCCTGTTTGTGCTGATTGGTGCAGCAGCCATGTTGTTTCTGGCGCTTAAGTCGTCCAATCTGCTGAGCCTGAACTTCGACACCTCGTACAAAGTCACCGCTAAATTTGACAATATTGGTGGCCTGAAGCCACGTGCCGCCGTCAAAAGCGCCGGTGTGGTGATTGGCCGGGTTGAGACTATCAGCTTTGATGACAAGTCCTATCAAGCCAGCGTCCATCTGGAGATGCTAAGCAAGTATGTTTTCCCCAAAGATTCATCACTGAAAATACTCACCAGCGGCCTGTTGGGTGAGCAATACATCGGTATCGAAGCTGGAGCCAGTGATAAAAACATGGCGGCAGGTGATGTGATCAAGCAAACCCAGTCCGCTGTGGTGCTTGAAAATTTGATCAGCCAGTTTTTGTTCAGCAAAGCAGCGGACGGCGGCCCGGAAAAATCACCGGCACCTGCACCTGCACCTGCAAATAGCGATAAGAAATGAACCTTTCCAACCTCATGCCCATGGCGCTGCGTTGCGCGGCAGTAGCGGCATTGTTGACTTTTCTAAGTGGTTGCGCAACCGGCCCAAACGCCAATCCGGCAGATCCCCTGGAACCGATGAATCGGGTGATTTTCACCTTCAACGACAACCTGGATCGCACCATCATCAGGCCAGTTGCGATTGCCTACGACACCATCACGCCAACACCCGTTCAAACCGGGGTGCGTAATTTCTTTGGCAATCTTAGTGATGTGGTGTCTATATTCAACAACCTGTTGCAATTTAAACCGCAAGAGACGGTTGAAACATTCATGCGGGTTAGCGTGAATACGGTCTTCGGTTTCGGCGGCTTGCTTGATATTGGGACTGAAATGGGGTTGCCCAAAAATCCTCAAAATTTTGGACAGACATTGGGTGTGTGGGGTTTTGGGGCGGGGCCGTACCTAGTGGTTCCACTGTTGGGGCCATCGTCAGTTCGTAGCGCTGTTGGGCGGCTGCTGGAGGCTAAGGTAGATATTTTAAACAACGCAAAGCATGTTCCAACGCGTAACACGGTCACGGTTTTTCGGATTGTCGATAAACGGGCTGAGCTTCTTGGCATCACTGACGCGCTGGACGCCGCTGCCTTGGACAGATACAGTTTTTCCCGTGAACTGTACCTGCAGCGCCGAGCCAATTCGATTGGTACCGACCCAAAAGAAAACGAAGAGCGCTTTGACTTGCCTGAGCCTGCGGCTAAAAAATAATGTGCTTGGCGTAAGCCTGAATGGATGCAGTGCGTTGTACTAGCAGCGTTCAACTATTTGAAAGTTAAATATGATTCGTAGATCTTTTGCTCAGCTTGCAGCTGTTCTTTTATCACTTTCGGCGCTGGCGCTGGCCCAAGCCCACTCGGCTGACGAGGCGCCGGACGCTTTGATAAAACGTGTCTCTTTTGAAGTGCTGGACAAAATAAAAATTGATAAATCAGTTCAAGCAGGGGACATGACCAAAGTCATTGAACTGGTTGAGAGCCAGATCATCCCTAACGTTAACTTCATCCGTATGACGGCATCGGCGGTGGGACGTCATTGGCGCCAAGCCACACCTGAGCAACAAAAAAAATTGCAGGATGAGTTTAAAACCCTCTTGATCCGCACTTACTCTGGTGCTCTGGCACAAGTTAAAGAGCAGACCGTCAGCATAAAGCCACTGAGGTCTGCCGCCGGGGACGCTGAAGTGGTGGTGCGAACCGAGGTGCTTGGGCGCGGTGACCCCATCCAGCTGGACTACCGACTTGAAAAAACCGCCTCTGGCTGGAAGATTTATGACATCAATGTGCTGGGTGTCTGGTTGGTAGAAACTTACCGCACCCAATTTGCGCAGGAAATCAATGCCAAGGGGATTGACGGCCTGATTGTTGCGCTTTCAGAGCGCAACAAGTCCAACGCAGCCAAGAAATCTTGATTGGGCTCCTGTGCTAACTCTGCCTGACGTCTTAACTCACGCTCAAGCACAGGCGGCTACTGCTGCCTTGCGGGTACAAATTGCCACTCAAGCTACGCCGGTAGTGATTGATGCCAGTGCCTTGACGCAGTTTGATTCGTCAGCGCTAGCTGTACTGCTCGCCAGCCGCCGTGAAGCAATCGCTGCTGGCAAGGCCTTTTCTGTCTCAAGCTTGCCAGCGCAATTGCGCCAACTGGCCAGCCTGTATGGTGTGGCAGAGTTGATCCCGGAAACTGCATAAGTCTTGCTACAGCAGGTCTTCAACACCGTACCTTGCCAACCCGTAAAATAGTGGCTACATGCCAGCTATTTCATTCCAATCAGTTTCCAAAACCTATCCCACCAAACGCGGTCAATCAGGCGCAGCAGTCAAGGCGCTGGACGACGTGAGTTTTGACATTCGGCAGGGCGAATTTTTCGGCCTGCTTGGGCCAAACGGTGCGGGTAAAACATCTCTTATCAGCATTTTGGCGGGCTTGTCACGCGCCAGCAGTGGCAGCGTCAAAGTGCACGGGCATAACGTGCTGAGTGACTACCCGAAAACCCGCCGCATGCTGGGCGTGGTCCCGCAAGAGCTGGTGTTTGACCCGTTTTTCAGCGTGCGCGAAGCGCTGCGTATTCAGTCGGGTTACTTCGGTATCAAGAATAACGATGCGTGGATCGATGAGTTGCTCGCCAGTCTTGGCTTGGCTGACAAAGCCAATGCCAACATGCGTCAGCTGTCTGGCGGCATGAAGCGCCGTGTGCTGGTAGCGCAAGCCTTGGTGCACAAACCGCAGGTCATCGTGCTGGATGAGCCGACCGCAGGCGTTGACGTGGAGCTGCGCCAAACGCTTTGGCAGTTCATAGCCAAGCTCAACAAACAGGGCAGTACGGTGCTGCTGACGACGCATTACCTGGAAGAAGCCGAGGCGCTGTGCAGCCGCATTGCGATGCTCAAGCAGGGCAAAGTGGTGGCGTTGGCGCAAACGTCTGAGTTGCTCAAGGCTGCGTCTTCAAATGTTCTTCGATTCAAAATTGATAGCGAACTACCAGCGGATTTGGCTGAAAAAGCACGCATCACGGGGCGAATTGTGCAATTTCCCGCACACAACGCCAATGAAATTGAGCAGTACCTGGCGGCGATTCGCCAGGCTGGTTTGGAAGCGGTTGATGTGGAGATTCGCAAAGCCGATCTTGAGGATGTTTTCCTGGATGTGATGTCCGGAAAATCAAAGGTAGCGGCATGACTGGCATGCAAACACTTTTGTACAAAGAAACGCTTCGTTTCTGGAAAGTCGGCTTTCAAACCGTTGGTGCTCCTGTGCTGACGGCCGTCATGTACATGCTGATTTTTGGTCATGTACTTGACGGACGGGTTTTGGTCTACGGCACAGTCAACTACACCGCCTTTTTAGTGCCCGGCCTTGTGATGATGAGCGTGTTGCAAAACGCTTTTGCCAACAGCTCTTCGTCGCTCATTCAAAGCAAAATCATGGGCAGTCTGGTGTTTGTGCTGCTCACGCCGCTATCGCACTGGCACTGGTTTTTCGCCTATGTGGGTGCCGCAGTGGCGCGTGGCTTGCTTGTTGGTGCAGGTGTATTTGTGGTCACGGTTTACTTTGGCAGGCCAGACTTTGCTTACCCGCTTTGGATTGTGTTGTTTGCGGTTTTGGGCGCAGCCATGCTGGGCGCGCTGGGCGTGATTGCCGGGTTGTGGTCAGACAAGTTTGACCAGATGGCGGCATTTCAAAACTTTGTCATCATGCCGATGACATTTTTGAGTGGTGTGTTTTATTCGATTCATTCACTGCCCCCGTTCTGGCAAACTGTCAGTCACCTGAATCCGTTTTTCTACATGATTGACGGTTTCAGGTACGGGTTTTTTGGCGTGAGTGATGTGTCGCCATGGCTCAGCCTTGGCATCGTTTCGACGGCGCTTGCAGTTGTCA
>JAYVPR010000251.1:0-6730 GCA_043757245.1 Polaromonas sp.
CAGCGCGGCAGCGCATTCGGCCGATAAAAACGGCCGCACCAACGCCGCAAGTGTTTCATCTGCGGTGGCCTTGAGGTGCTGGGCATTGACCCAACGCAGCTTGACCTCGTCAAACTGGGCGGCGCTTTTGCCCAAATGGTCTAGGTTGAACCACTGCAAAAATTTTTCACGGCTGAAGATTTCTTCGTCGCCATGGCTCCAGCCAAGGCGCGCCAGGTAGTTGACCATGGCGTCAGGCAGATAGCCCTCGGCAGCGTATTGCGTCACGGGCTTGGCGCCGTTGCGCTTGCTCATTTTTTCACCCTGCTCATTGAGCACGGTGGGCAGGTGGGCATACACCGGTACGTCTTTGCCGAGCGCGCGAAAGATGTTGATCTGACGCGGTGTGTTGTTGACGTGGTCGTCGCCACGAATAACGTGTGTAATGGCCATGTCGATATCGTCAACCACCACGCAAAAGTTATAGGTTGGCGTTCCGTCAGGCCGGGCAATCACCAGATCATCAAGCTCGTCGTTGCTGATCTCGATGCGACCCTTGACTTTGTCTTCCCAAACGACCGAACCTCCTTGCGGATTTTTGAAGCGTAGCACGGGTTGCACGCCCTCGGGAATGGCCGGCAGGGTCTTGCCGGGTTCGGGCCGCCATGCGCCGTTGTACCGCGGTTTTTCCTTCGCAGCAGTTTGCGCTTCACGCAGCGCATCCAGCTCGGCCATGCTCATATAGCAAGGGTAGACATGGCCTGCAGCCTGCAACTCGCCCAGCCCGGCCTTGTAGCGGTCCATGCGCTGCATTTGGTAAAACGGGCCTTCATCATAATCAAGCCCCAACCAGCGCATGCCTTCAAGGATGACGTCGACGGATGCCTGATTCGAGCGCTCAAGGTCAGTGTCTTCAATCCGCAAAATAAAGTCGCCACCGGTTGAGCGTGCAAACGCCCACGGGTACAAGGCCGAGCGAACGTTGCCGAGGTGGATGAAACCTGTGGGCGATGGCGCGAAACGGGTACGGGTACGCGTTAGTGTTTTTACTGTCATTTCAAACTGTCCAGGCCACGGCGTAGATCGGCCTTGATGTCTTCAACGTGATCCAAACCAACCGCCAGACGAACCAGCCCCTGGCTGATGCCGGCTGCCTGGCGTTGCTCTTCCGTCAAGCGGCCATGCGATGTGGTGCCGGGGTGGCAGATGATGGTTTTGGTGTCACCCAGATTGGTGGCAATGCTGACCACGCGGGTGCTGTTGATGACATGAAACGCATTCGCGCGCGCAGCGTCCACTGTGTCACCACGCAGGTCAAACGACAGCACTGCACCGCCCAGGCCCGACTGCTGGCGCATGGCCAGTTCATGCTGCGGATGCGATGCCAGCCCAGGGTAATAAACACGCGCCACATTCGGCTGGGTTTCAAGCCATTTGGCAACGGCCAGCGCGTTAGCGCTTTGCGCCTGCATGCGTATGCTCAGAGTTTCCAGCCCTTTCAACACAACCCAGGCATTAAACGGCGCCAGTGTCATGCCTGCCGTGCGAACGATGGGGCCGAACACATCAACAATCAGTTTTGATGGCCCACAAATCGCACCAGCCATGACACGACCCTGGCCATCCAGATATTTGGTGCCGGAATGAATCACCAGGTCTGCGCCAAATTCAATCGGGCGCTGCAAGGCGGGTGAACAAAAACAGTTGTCCACTGCCAGCAAAGCCCCCGCGCCATGCGCCAAATCGGCCAGTGCGGCAATATCGCACACCTCCGTCAGGGGGTTGGTCGGCGTTTCAGCAAACAGCAGTTTGGTGGTGGGGCGCAGCGCGGCTTTCCATTCAGCCACATCGGTCTGAGAGACAAAGCTTGTCTCGACGCCAAACTTGCCAAACTCGCGGCCTATCAAGGCGATGGTGGAGCCGAACATAGAGCGCGAGCAGATCACATGATCGCCCGCCTTGAGCAGGCCCATACACATCATCAAAGTTGCGCCCATACCGGTTGATGCGCCTATAGCGGCTTCAGCACCTTCAAGCGCGGCAAGGCGACGCTCAAAACTCGTGACTGTGGGGTTGGATGTGCGGCCGTAGGTGTAGCCGTCCTCAGTGCCGGCAAAACGCCGCGCTGATGTTTCAGCATCGGGTTGTAAAAACCCGCTGGTCAGGTACAGGGCTTCAGAGTTTTCGCCATACTGGCTGGGCTCTAGCGCTACGCGCACGGCCAGCGTGTCACGGTGCAGGTTGTCAGGCAGGTCTTTGGACACCATGTTTATGCTTCCTGCGGATTTGGCAAGGCCAGGCGAGACACATCGACGCCGCCTTCTTCACTGCCGTCAATGCGCTGCGCATTCATGGCCGCAATACTTTCAGCCGTGACATCGCCGGTGATGTACATGCCATCAAAACACGATGCGTCAAAACCATCGAGCTTTGGATTGAGCGAGCCAATCGCGCGCTTCATGCCAGCAACGTCTTGGTAAATCAGCGCGTCGCAACCAATGACCTGACGAATTTCTTCAACCGTGCGGTCGTGAGCAACCAACTCATCCGGTGTCGGCATGTCAATGCCGTACACATTGGGGAAGCGTACTGGCGGCGCAGCGCTTGCCAAATACACCTTTCGCGCGCCTGCGTCCCGCGCCATCTGCACGATCTCACGGCTGGTGGTGCCGCGCACGATGGAGTCGTCAACCAGCAGCACATTGCGGCCTTTGAATTCACTGGCGATCACGTTCAGCTTTTGGCGCACAGATTTTTTACGCACGCCCTGCCCCGGCATGATGAAGGTGCGGCCCACATAGCGGTTTTTGACAAAACCTTCACGGTACGGAATACCCAGCAAATGCGCCAGTTGCGTGGCACTCGGGCGGCTCGATTCAGGGATGGGGATGATCACGTCAATCTCATTCGGCGGCACGGTAGACACCACGCGCCTGGCTAGCGTTTCACCCAGGTTCAAACGTGCCTGGTAGACCGAAATACCGTCGAGCACCGAGTCTGGCCGGGCCAGATACACAAACTCAAAAATGCAGGGGTTGAGTGTCGCTTTGTCTGCACATTGCTGCGCATGCACGTTACCGTCCATGTCAACAAACACCGCCTCGCCGGGTGCGATGTCACGGTCAAACGCGTGCCCCGTGCCTTCAAGCGCGACAGATTCGCTGGCCAGCATCACGGTTTTACCGCCTTCATTTTGGCCGTGGCCCATGCACAGCGGGCGAATGCCAAACGGATCCCTGAATGCCAGCAAGCCATGACCGGCAATCAGCGCCACAACGGCATACGAGCCCTTGATGCGCTTGTGCACACCGCGCACGGCGGCAAACACATCGGCAGGTTTAAGCAGCAGGCCGCGCGTGGTTTTTTCAAGCTCATGAGCCAACACATTGAGCAGCACTTCCGAGTCGCTGTCGGTGTTGATGTGGCGGTGGTCGGTATTGAAAAGTTCAGCTTTCAGTTCTGCCGCGTTCGTCAAGTTACCGTTATGCGACAACACCAGGCCAAACGGTGCGTTGACATAAAACGGCTGCGCTTCGTCCTCACTGAAAGCATTGCCCGCTGTCGGGTAGCGCACCTGGCCCAGACCGACGTTGCCCGGCAACGCACGCATGTTGCGGGTCCGAAAAACATCCCGCACCATGCCTTTGGCCTTGTGCATGAAAAATTTGCGATTTTGTTGGGTGACGATACCCGCCGCGTCTTGGCCTCGGTGCTGAAGCAGCAGCAAACCGTCGTAAATCAACTGATTGACGGGGGCCTGGCTAACGACGCCGACTATGCCGCACATGGTGTAGTTTTCATAATTTTCAGTTCGAGTATTGAAGTATTTAGTTCAAATAATTTGCAAATTTTTCAGGCAGTACGGGCTTCAAACCTTTCAGCGCAGCGCTCAAAATAGGTGCCCCTCTGGATTCCTGCCACCACTCACTGCTTTTAAGTGCCGTCATGTCTATCACGACCGCCGCCGCCAGCAACAAAATCACCCCGCGCACCAGGCCAAACGCTGCACCCATGGTGCGGTCGACCGGCCGCAGGCCAATGGCTTCAATCAATTTCTTCAGCAAAAAGGCCAGCAAGCCCGCCGTAAACACCGCCACCACAAACACCAGCACAAACCCCGCCGCATAGCGCACGGTTTCGCTGCTGGATTGAAGCGGCAACCAGCTGGCAACCATGGGCGCAAAATACTGCGCTGCATAAAACGACGCGGCCCAGCCCAGCACTGACAACACTTCGTACACCAGCCCGCGCCATGCGCCCAGCAGCATGGAAAACGCTAAAACCGCCAGCAGAATCCAGTCTACCGTGGTCACTACAAGGTCAGGATGGATGCTGGCAAATCAAGTGTTTTGATTTTGCTGGCGGCAATGCCCGCCTCGGCCTTGGTGGCAAATGGCCCCACCCGCACGCGAATGCGTTTGCCGTCTTTGGTCTCAGCCACTTGGGTATAGGTTTTTAGACCCGCTTTTTCGAGTTTTTGACGCACTTCTTTGGCTTTGTCGGCATCGGCAAACGCACCGACCTGCACAACCATACGACCCTCTGCGACTGATGGTACGGCTGCGGCTGCCTGGCCATCAAGCAAGGCCTTGGCGCGTGCGCCATCGTCGGCTTTGGGCGCTGGCTTGGCTTCAGGTTTGGCCACCGGCTCAAGCTCTTTTTTAGGTGCTGACGTAACGGGCGTGCCAGCTGCTGGTTTTTTGTCCGTCACGACCTCTTCTTTGGCATCCAGGCTGGATGCGGTCGCCACTTTGTCTTGTAGTAGGGGTGCAAGAGCTGGCGCTACAGGTTCTTTGGCGGCCTCTGTCTTGGCCGGCATGGCCAGCGGTTTGACGGTGTTTTTGCCGGGGATTTCAATCGGAATGTCCAGCGCAATCGGCCGCGGTTGCGTGTCAAACAACAGCGGGAAACCCACCACGCCAACCAGCACCAGCACAGACGCCCCTATCAGGCGGTGCTTGGCGCGCTTGCGAACGACCTCCATGCTCTCAGGTTTAGCCGCGCCAGCAGCGTTGGGGGAAGTCGAAGAGGCCCGGTGAAAATTAAAAAACGGCATGGTGCTGACTTTGATCTTGATGAGCTTGTAGGTCGGCTTGAAGGTCGGCTAATAAATCGGATGGCAAGTCGGCGGTGCGTGGTGAAACGACTCTTTTTCCGTCTTATTCCATTTCCATATCAATCCGGCATGTTGTTGCTTCGCCTTGGCCGTTACAGCACTGCCTGCGGCTTCGCGCCTAATGTCGTATCGATCTGGAAACGGAATCATGCGTTCAGGTGCTTGGCAAACAAACGCGGCAAGCCGCCCTTCAAAATGCCGCCCACTGTATAGAAAGATCCGAACACCACAATTCTATCAGCGGGGTCTGCGCAAGCTATGGCAGCTTGCAGGGCAGATTCGGGCGTTTTGTAAGCGTTTGAAGTTGCATCTTTGCGGGTGTTGGATGCTCGCCAGGTGGCCTGCAAAGCCTCGCCTGTGGCGGCCCGCGCGGTCGGTAAATCGGTGAAGTACCACTTATCTATCAGCGGGCCAACGCGTGCCAGCATGGGAACCACATCTTTATCGGCCATGGCACCAAACACGGCGTGGGTACAAGGGTAAAAACCCATCGCGTCCAGGTTTTCAGCCAGGGCGGCGACTGAATGCGGGTTGTGCGCCACGTCCAGTACCAGCGTGGGCTGGCCGGGAACGATTTGAAACCGACCGGACAACTCGACCATCGACAGCCCAACCCGAACAGCTTGAGCCGTAACGGGAAGTTGATCCCGCAGCGCAGTCAGCGCTGCCAGCACGCCAGAAGCGTTCATGAGCTGATTCGCACCACGCAAAGCTGGGTAAGCCAGCCCCGCATACCTACGCCCCCGCCCCGCCCAACCCCACTGCTGCTTGTCGCCTGAAAAGTTAAAGTCTGTGCCAAATTTCCATAAGTCAGCACCCACTTTGGCAGCATGATCGATCACGCTTTGTGGCGGCACCGGGTCGCTCACCACCACCGGCTTTCCGGGCCGCATGATGCCGGCTTTCTCAAACCCAATCAGCTCGCGCGTGTTGCCGAGTAATTCCATGTGGTCCAGATCAACGCTGGTGATGATGGCGCAGTCAGCGTCAAAAATATTCACAGCGTCCAGCCGACCGCCCAGGCCGACTTCCAAAATCACCACATCCAGCTTGGCATCCATCATCAGCTGCATGATGGCCAGCGTGGTGAATTCAAAGTATGTGAGTGATATTTCAACCTCGACTTCGCCCTCATTCAAGGTCTCTTTTTGGCTTCTAGCCCATTCAACACGTGCGAAAGCAGCTACTAAATCAGTAGCATTTACGATATTTCCACGGATTCGGCAGCGCTCTTCAAAGTCCACCAGATGCGGCGAGGTGTAAAGCCCGGTGCGGTAGCCAGCCTCCAGCAAGATCGCCTCCAGCATGGCGCAAGTTGAACCCTTGCCGTTGGTACCCGCCACTGTGATGATGGGGCAGTCAAACTTCAGCCCCATGCGGTCGGCCACGGTTTTGACCCGAGCCAAGCCCATGTCGATGGTTTTGGGGTGCAGGCGCTCGGCATGGGCCAGCCAGTCGGCGAGTGTGTAGTCAGCAGTTGAGTCGTTTTTCATACTGAAGGCATTGTCACCGCAAGCGAACTTACCACTCTTAGCCGCAATGCTGTTCATTTAAACCCAAAACCGTTCGGGCTGAGCTTGTCGAAGCCTGGCGCTATGCTGGCAACCCTTCGACAAGCTCAGGGCGAACGGTCTT
>JAYVPR010000252.1:0-6724 GCA_043757245.1 Polaromonas sp.
GCTCTTCAATCTTGAAGGTGTTGTACAGCGTAAAAGGCAGGTCCAGCACGCCGCTGATGATGCCGAACGCAGCCAGCAGCGCCAACTGCGGCACGAGGCTGCCGTAGCTGGCCAGGGAGGTAGCGTTGATGGCCTGGTTAAGCGCATCTATGCCGCCCAGCAGCGTCCAGCCCAGCAGAAGGGCAGTGCCAAAAGCCATCTCCAGCAGGCCAAAGCGTGCTTTGGTGATGGTGTAGTCAGCGGCCTTCTGATGCGATGCGAGCGATATAGTGTTTGCAAATGCTGCAGGCACGTTGCTGCGATGCCGCGCAATATGGCGAATCTGCCGCGTGGCAAGGTAAAAACGAACCACCAGGCCCAGTACCAAAACGGCTGCGAAAAGAACGGTGAAAGAAAAAGATGTCATAGCTGGCAGTTTAGGCTATCAGCGAGAATAGCGTGATGACCGACACAGAAACACCACTCAAAAAATCCGATCAAAACCTTGTTTGGCTAGACTGCGAAATGACCGGGCTGGACCCTGAAAAAGAACGCCTGATCGAGATTGCCATCATCGTCACCGGCCCCCAGCTCACCCCCCGCATTGAGGGCCCGGTGCTGGTTATTCACCAGTCTGACGAAGTTTTAGACCAGATGGACAAGTGGAACAAAGGCACGCACGGTAAAAGCGGGCTGATTGACAAAGTCAAGGCCTCCACCATGACCGAGGCTGATGCTGAAGCGCAAATCCTCGCGTTCATCGCCAAGTACGTGCCCAAAAGCGTGTCCCCGTTGTGTGGCAATACCATCAGCCAGGACCGGCGCTTTCTGGTCAAGTACATGCCCAAGCTGGAGGCGTATTTGCACTACCGCAACATCGACGTCAGCACATTTAAGGAACTGGCTAAACGCTGGCGGCCCGAGGTGTACAACGCCTTCAAAAAACAGCAAAAGCACACTGCGCTGGCCGATGTGCATGAGTCAATTGACGAGCTGGAGCATTACCGGGCGCATTTTTTGAAGTGATGTGTGCAAAGCGGGAAGGCAACGATTCTTTGTTTCTCTCCGGCACTCCCGCGAAGATGTGACGTTGTCGGCGCAAGCAGAGCCTCTTCTTACAGCAATTGGGTGCATGCCACCGCATGGTCAAGCCAATGCAGCGTCACCAGATAGGCCTGCATGTCCCGTGCGTCGGCCTCGCTCACGCCCATGTCGGGCATGGCTGTCAGCGGTTTAAACGCTTTGGGGTTGCGTATCCATAACACCAGGTTGTCGCGGGTGTTGGTGAGCTTGCCGGCAATCAGGGTGCGTTCTGCCTGCGATGCTGGCGGCTTGCGGCGCTGCAATTGACGACAGCGCCGGGCTCTCGCGCATGTCGGCACGCGGCGACGCTGCGCTGGGCCAGCGACTGATCGCGCAGCATCAGTGCGGCAGCTGCCATGCGATTCCCGATGTGCCGGCGGCGCGCGGTGTGTACGACCCTTCGCTACAGACTTTCGGAAAACCCAGCTACACCGCCGGGCATATTCCCAACCGACCCGACGCTCTGGCGCAGTGGCTGGTGGCGCCCGCTTTAAATTTGCTTCAACCGAGTAATCGGCGCCTGCAATGGGAGGAGGTTTAGACGATACTTAAGGCGCAGGAGTAAGTAGCCCCAAGTCACTGGATATGGCTCTACAAAGCCTGTTTTTTGAGCGCACGGCCATAGGTCTCATTTCAATAAGTATTCCCAAACATAATTGAGCTGCTTTATAGCCAAACGCTAGCGTTGTAGTGATGAAAGCAGCGACTTGGAGCCGATATGATTCGAACAAGCGGGACCTGAATGACAAACCAGTTTTTTGAAAAGCCGATTCTCAATTCGCCATACCAATATCCAGTCCGTCACTGGGAGCTAGACGGCACTGGTCAGCCGACCCAGCAACTCATTGAAACCCGCCGACGCGCCGAGTTCATCACCCCCATCCCCAAGGCCAAGAAGCAAAAAGGCGCAGTCAAGCAGGAAAGCCTTTTGTTTGATGATGGCCTGTCGTCCCAGAAGCAGGCCTACGACCACACGGCGGTCATCAACTCCGTCCGCAAGGAAGTGGACAAATGGCGTGAGCTGAAAAATCCGGCCGATTGGCGCGTGACACCAGAGACGGCACGCCTACTCCAACACTGGCGTCACCATCCATTCAGCAGCATTCGGCCATTTTTCTGCCAGATTGAGGCCGCAGAGACACTGATTTGGCTAACAGAGGTGGCGCCTCAGATTGGCAAGGTCGGACAAACCTTCCTTGATCACATTGCCAGTGCTAACAACGACGCAAACCCCGAGTTAATACGCATTGCCTTGAAGCTGGCAACCGGCGCGGGCAAGACAACCGTCATGGCGATGATCATTGCCTGGCAGACCGTCAATGCCGTTCGCCGTCCGGCCAGCAAGAAGTTCACACGTGGATTTCTACTTGTCGCCCCCGGCTTGACCATCAAAGACCGGTTGCGCGTACTGCAGCCCAACGACCCAGACAGTTACTACGCCAGCAGGGAGCTTGTTCCTACTGACATGTTGGACGACCTGAACCGCGCCAAAATTGTCATCACCAATTACCACGCCTTCAAGATGCGAGAGCGTGTTGAACTGTCCAAAGGTGGTCGTCTGCTGCTGCAAGGCCGTGGCGGTGAAGAACTCAACACCTTGGAGACCGAAGGGCAGATGTTGCAACGTGTCATGCCTGACTTGATGGGCTTGACCAATGTACTGGTCATCAATGACGAGGCGCATCACTGTTACCGCGAGAAGCCGGACGCTGAATCCGACGCATTGAAAGGTGACGAAAAGAAGGAGGCCGAGGAAAACAATAAAGCCGCTCGTCTATGGATCACCGGCCTTGAGACGCTGAACCGCAAGTTGGGCATCGCCAAGGTGGTGGACTTGTCCGCCACACCATTCTTCCTGTCGGGCTCAGGCTATGCCGAAGGCACGCTGTTCCCTTGGACCATGAGCGATTTTTCTCTGATGGATGCCATTGAATGCGGCATCGTCAAGTTGCCGCGTGTTCCGGTGGCAGACAACATCCCCGGTGGCGAAATGCCGAAGTTCCGCAACCTGTGGGAGCACATTGGCAAGCGCATGCCAAAGAAGGGACGTGGCGCGGCTGCTAACCTTGATCCACTGAGCCTGCCAGTCGAGTTACAAACTGCGCTGGAGGCCTTGTACGGCCACTACAAAAAGACGTTCGACCTGTGGCAAGGCGTGGGCATCAAGGTGCCACCTTGTTTTATTGTGGTCTGCAACAACACCTCCACGTCCAAGCTGGTTTATGACTTTATCTCTGGATTTGACCGACTGAATGACGACGGCAGCAAGACCCCGGTACCTGGGCGGCTGGAGCTGTTCCGCAACTTTGACGAATACGGCAATGCGCTGGGCCGCCCCAAAACTTTGTTGATTGACAGCGAGCAGTTGGAGTCAGGTGAGGCACTTGACGACAACTTCCGCAACATGGCGACGGATGAAATCGACCGTTTCCGGCGTGAAATGGTGGAACGAACTGGCGACGCGCAAGCTGGGCAGAATATTTCTGACCAAGAGCTTTTGCGTGAAGTCATGAACACGGTGGGCAAAGCCGGTCGTCTGGGCGAGTCCATCCGGTGTGTTGTCTCGGTGTCCATGCTGACTGAGGGCTGGGATGCCAACACGGTTACTCATGTGCTGGGTGTACGTGCCTTCGGAACCCAGTTACTCTGCGAGCAGGTGATTGGCCGCGCCTTGCGCCGCCAATCGTATGACCTGAATGAAGAAGGCCTCTTCAACGTTGAGTACGCAGACGTGCTGGGTATTCCGTTTGACTTCACTGCAAAGCCAGTGGTCTCCAAGCCCCAGCCACCGCGCGAGACTGTGCAAGTGCGTGCATTGCCAGATCGTGAAGCGCTGGAGGTCGAGTTCCCACGTGTTCAGGGCTACCGTGTTGAGCTTCCTGAAGAACGACGGACCGCCCAATTCACGGCAGATTCTGAGCTGGTGTTGACGCCTGACTTGGTCGGTCCATCCATTACCCAACAGTCGGGCATCATTGGCGAGACCGTTGACCTGAGCCTTGACCACTTAGCGGATATGAGGCACTCCACCTTGTTGATGCATCTGACCAAGCGTTTGCTGATGACCAAGTGGCGCGATCCGGGCGAAGAAGCCAAGCTGCACCTGTTTGGGCAACTCAAGCGCATCACCAAGGAATGGCTGGATTCGTATCTGACGTGCAAGGGCGACACCTACCCGGCGCAGTTGATGTACCAGGAGTTGGCGGACATGGCTTGCGAGCGCATTACCGCCGCCATCACCCAGGCCGAACATGGTAAGCGACCCATCAAGGCATTGCTTGACCCGTATAACGCGACAGGCACCACCCGGCACGTCAACTTCAATACATCTAAAACAGAACGCTGGGAAACCAATGGCCCACCGCCTAAATGTCAGGTGAACTGGGTCATTCTCGACAGTGACTGGGAGGCTGAGTTTTGCCGGGTGGCCGAACGCCACCCACGTGTGTTCTCTTACGTCAAAAACCACAACCTGGGGCTGGAAGTGCCGTACCGGTACGGTTCTGAAACGCGCAAGTACCGCCCTGACTTTATCGTCAAGGTGAACGACGGCCACGGCCCGGATGATTTGCTCAACCTGATAGTGGAAATCAAGGGTTATCGTGGTGAAGATGCCAAAGACAAAAAGTTGACCATGGAAACCTACTGGGTTCCCGGCGTCAACAACCTCAAGGCCTATGGCCGCTGGGCCTTTGTCGAATTCACCGACGTGTACCAGATGCAGTACGACTTCGCCAAAAAGGTTGAAGCCGAGTTCAACAAAATGATTGAGGGGGTTTGTCTATGAAAATAGAAATTGTTCAGTCACTTACCAACAACTTTGAAGCACACGCCCAGCGGACTGACAGCGGTGTCGAGTTTTGGCTGGCCCGCGACATACAGCACTTGCTGGGCTACTCTAAATGGGAGAACTTTCTGAATGTGGTGGGCAAGGCCAAAACCGCTTGCGAGGTCTCAGGCCAACCAACGGAAAACCATTTTCCCGACGTCAGGAAAATGGTCGATCTTGGCTCAGGCAGCCAGCGTGAGGTGGATGACATCATGCTCACCCGCTACGCTTGCTACCTGATTGCCCAAAACGGCGACCCCAAGAAGCAGGAAATCGCTTTTGCCCAAACCTACTTTGCCGTTCAGACCCGCCGCGCCGAACTGATAGAGCAGCGCCTGCTGGACGCCGAACGCATTTCTGCCCGGCGCAAGCTCATGACCACGGAAAATGACCTCTCCGACGTGATCTTCGAGCAGACTGGCGGCAACCAGGACTTTGCGCTGATTCGCAGCAAGGGCGACCACGCGCTGTTCGGCAAGTCCACCCAGGCCATGAAGGCGCAATGGAAAGTGCCCGACAGCCGACCCCTGGCCGACTTTGCGCCCACCATCATTCTCAAGGCCAAGGACTTTGCCGCCGAGATCACCATCTTCAACGCCCGCGAACACCAGCTGGGCAGCGAGCGCGCCATTTCCAAAGAGCACATCACCAACAACGAAGCTGTTCGCAAGACCTTGCTGGAGCGCGGCATTCGCCCCGAAAGCCTGCCACCTGTCGAAGACGTGAAAAAGGTCGAGCGCCGCCTAGCCTCCGAAGACAAAAAATCCCTGAAGAACCCCGACGCGCTCGACTCCTGATATGGCCACCAAAAAACCAAAATCTCCGCTCAGCGTCGAAACGCTCAAGCACGACGACGCTACCCGCAAGAACATACCGACGGCAGAGTACCAGTCGGTGATGCAAAAAAATCAACAGACACCTGTTCGCGTGGCCTATGAGCGCCATCGCAGCGACAGGAATCGAGACCTGGACCCGCAACTGGTCTGGCGTGGTAAGGATGAGCAGGACTGGTCAGACTTGGTGGTGCACGCACCGCCACTCTACATTCAAGAAAAAGTCCACCCCAAGGTTTTGATTGATGACCTGAAGCGCCAGAGTGAGAAGGCCGCTGGGCCTGCACCGCAAGTGGACATGTTTGCCGATTTCAACGGCCTGCCCAGTGACGACGCCAAAACCGAGTTCTACCAGCACGACGCCCATTGGTCTAACCGCATGATTCTGGGCGATAGCCTGCAGGTGATGGCCTCACTGGCGGAGCGTGAAGGCCTGCGTGGCAAGGTGCAATGTATCTACTTTGACCCGCCGTACGGCATCAAATTCAACAGCAACTTCCAGTGGAGCACCACCAGCCGGGATGTGAAAGACGGCAACGCTGACCACATCACGCGTGAGCCCGAGCAGGTGAAGGCGTTTAGAGATACCTGGCGCGATGGCATTCACTCCTATTTGACCTATCTGCGGGACCGGTTGACGGTGGCGCGGGATTTGTTGACAGAATCCGGGTCGATCTTTGTTCAGATCGGGGATGAGAACGTACATCGTGTCCGCGCTTTGATGGATGAAGTGTTCGGGGAAGATAATTTCGTCTCAACGATTGCATATGCAAAGACCACTGGATTCTCAGGTGATTCGCTTTCCAATGTCGCTGATTACATGGTTTGGTATGCCAAGCGAAAGGACGTTCTAAAGTACCGCGATCTCTATACTGCGAAGCAGGCTGGCGAAGCCGGGGCCACTAAATACCGAGAGATATCGTCGATTCAGGCATTGAGAAACTCAGCTCATGAACAGACTCGCCTTGGGTCGTCAGCTGATCTGTAGGCGCAAAGGGAG
>JAYVPR010000253.1:0-6706 GCA_043757245.1 Polaromonas sp.
GTCGCTTGTGTGGCTAGCCACACGGCGCGCCAATCGCCTAGCACTGCATCCCGCCAGCACCACCCAAAACGGTACATTTATTAATTCCGCACCCCTAAGACATTAGCCTCCACGTCTGATCACTGCATGTAACTCTCAGCCTCCGAGAGGGGTTTTTTTAGGGGTGGCCCGTCCAGAAAACGCCCTTTAATGCCCAACCCGATACGTTGCGTCATCACACAACTCGTCCAGCACCAGCGCATCGGGCTCTTGCCCAAAACTCCAGTACACCATCAGCACAATGATTTTCAGGTCGTCCAGTTCCACGGGGCTGTCAGGTGCGGCCATTGCTCGGTCAATCACGATCTCGCGCATGTGCGGCGGCAGTACACCAGATGATTCAAGAAAACTCACAAAACCCAGCGCTTCGCTGCCAATTTGCTCTTGCTCGGCAACGCTGTAAGCGCGCATACTGCCAGGCCCTTGAGCTAGGGTTTGGGCTTGTATTTCCTCCGTTTGGTCAGCGTTTGTTGCGCTGACTTCACTGACTTTGGGCAAATAAATTTGCGTGCTTTGCGCGGCGGTGTTTAAACCATCCAGCCAGATCAGTGCGGCTTGAATCTCATCAGCATCGAACCCAACCGCCGTGAGTCTACGGCCCAGCTGCGCAAGCTCGGGGCAAGCGTCACCTTGCCAGTAATTTTCATAGACATAGACCAGTACTTCAAACATAGCTCAATGTATCCCATAAAGCGCGTTGTTAAAATCACGCCTTAACCCAACCCGGAGCGTCACCCTAGAAACAGCAGTTGACCGCTAGTCAACACCCCCAAGATTTCATGAATACTTACTTTTTTGCTTTTCTAGTGGCTCACCGTTTGGGTGATAACGCTATGCTCCCGATTGCACCACGCCCAACGCGCCCATCTGCGTTGCTCCTCCTTGCGGGCAGGAGCCCGCAGCGTCGTCACGCCTTGCTGGACACGCCGGACGCGGCACACTCGGGCGCATCCAACTGCCGTTTCTAGGATCATGCAGTTTTTTTGGTACATCGTCGCAGGAGGCATTGCCACCGCTGTGCATTACGCCGTGTTGATCGCTCTGGTGGAGTTGTTTGGCCTTTCTGCTGCGCCTTCGGCCGCCTTTGGCACCCTGTGCGGCGCGGGCGTGTCATATCTGCTCAATCGGTGCATGGCATTTTCCGGTAGCAGCTCTGGCCACGTTGAAGCGTTGCCCCGTTTTATGGCCATTGCAGTGCTCGGTGCGCTACTCAATGGCTTGCTGGTTTGGCTTGGCGTTCAGCAGTTTGGCTGGCACTATCTTTTAGCGCAGGCTTTGGCCACCGTGCTGGTCATGGGACTGACATTTCGACTTAACCGACTCTGGACTTTCGCTCAATGAACTCAAACCCCAACTGCATGCTCAGCGTGATTGTTCCGGCCTACAACGAAGAAGAAGTGCTACCCATTTTTCATGACCGTCTGGTCACTGCGCTGGCTAATGTCAAAGAGCTCGAAGGCAGCTGGGAAGTGATCTATGTCAACGACGGCAGCAAAGACGGTACGCTGCGCATTTTGAAAGAACTGCAACTGCGCGACCCGGCCATTGGTGTGGCAGCACTGAGCCGCAATTTTGGTAAAGAAGCCGCCATGAGCGCTGGCCTCAAACTGGCGCGCGGCGATGCCGTGATTTTGATTGATGCAGACCTGCAAGACCCGCCTGAGCTGATTGGCGACATGCTGCACGTCTGGCAGCAGGGTGCTGATGTTGTCAACATGAAGCGCAGCAGCCGGCAAGGTGAAACGTGGTTTAAAAAAGCCTCTGCCGCCTGGTTTTACAAGGTTATCAACTGGCTGTCAGAGGTGCATATTCCTGAAAACGTCGGTGACTTTCGCCTTCTGAGCCGCCGTGCAGTTGATGCGCTGAACCAGTTGCCTGAGCGCAATCGTTTCATGAAAGGCCTGTTTGCCTGGATTGGTTACAAGCAGGTGGTGGTGGAATACGAGCGCCACCCGCGTGCTGCGGGCGAGACCAAATGGCCTTATCTCAAGCTGCTTAATTTTGCGATTGAAGGCATCACGGGCTTTTCAGTAGTGCCGCTCCGCCTGGCCAGCTATGCCGGGTTTTTAACCGCCTTTTCAGCCTTTGTTTACGCGCTGTTTTTGCTGGTTAAAACACTCACGATCGGGGACTCGGTCAAAGGCTTTCCGACACTGATTTTGACGATTCTTATTTTGGGCGGCTTGCAACTCATGGCTATGGGCATCATTGGTGAATACCTAGGCAGGCTGTTCATGGAGAGCAAGCGCAGACCGCTGTTTTTAATCGATGAATACCTGGCGCCACAAGTAACGGTTGCAAGCTTTGTGACTGAAAACCTTGACCCAGCCATCAGCGCATGAGCAGCAGGCAAAACACATCGAGCCGATGGCTTTGGTACACGCTGGGCATCGTGGCGCTGGCCAGGCTATTGACGCTAGGCCTGTACCCCCTGACCGACACCACCGAAGCGCGTTACGGCGAAGTGGCTCGAAAAATGACAGAACTGGGCAACTGGGTCACGCCGTTGTATGACTACGGCGTGCCTTTTTGGGCCAAGCCGCCGCTGACCACCTGGCTGTCGGCCATCAGCATAAAGTTGTTTGGCGTGAACGAATTTGCCGTGCGTCTCCCATACTTTTTGCTCGCGGTACTGATTGCCTGGTTGCTGTGGGATTGGGTGCGCCGCGCGTCCAGCAGGCAAGCGCAATTGGCGACAGCCATGATGAGCGGCACTTTGCTGTATTTTGTGGCATCTGCTGCTGTGATGACCGATTTAGGTTTGGTGCTGGGCACAACGCTGGCCATGCGCGGCTTTTGGGCAGCGTTTGAGCAGGGTGAATCTGGCCGCCCCAAAGAAGTCTGGCTCCTTTTCATCGGCCTGGGTATTGGCCTGCTGGCCAAGGGGCCGATTGCTGTGGTGCTGTCTGGCTTGCCCATCGGGCTGTGGATGCTGCTGACGGGCAATATCAAGGCCTCGTGGCAGCGCCTGCCGTGGCTCAAAGGCAGCTTGCTGACATTCGCCATTGCCGCGCCCTGGTACATCATGGCGGAAATCCGTACGCCCGGCTTTTGGGAATATTTTTTTATCGGTGAGCACTGGAACCGCTTTACCGTGACCGGCTGGGCAGGCGACAAGTACGGCACAGCCCACGCCACTCAGCGCGGCGCGATTTGGCTATTTGCGCTTGCGGCTGTGATGCCGTGGACAGCCCTGCTGCCGCTGCTGTGGGTAGGTCGCAAACCCGCACCAGCGCTGCAAAACGCCGAGCCTGCAAAGTATTCCCGCCACTTCACCGCGTACCTGCTGGCCTGGTCGCTGGCACCTTGTCTGTTTTTCACGATGTCTGGCAATATTTTGTGGACTTATGTCCTGCCCGCCTTGCCCGCCATGGCGCTGCTCGCTGCGCGCTGGCTCAGCCGTGACGCCCGAGCCCGCTGGGTCGATGGCGTGGTGGCTGCTGGCGTGCTGGCGATGAGCCTGCTGGTAGCCGCTTTCTTCCTGCGCGAGGAACTGGCCGACAGCTGGAAGTCCGCCAAAACCGTGGTGCAGGCGCATCAGACCAGCGCGTCTGGACAGCCGCTGCTTTTTATGGGTGATCTGCCGTATTCAGCTTCTTTTTACTCACAAGGAACCGCCAGAGCATTGCCGGGTAATGCTGAGCTGGAACAGCGGCTGCGAGCAGGCCCCGCGTTTGTCGCACTGAACCCCGACCAGGCTACGGCCTTGAGCCAGGAGCTACAAGCCAAGCTAAAACTTCAGGCGACTTCAGGTGCTTACAAACTCTATTCGACGGTTCAAAAGTAGCCTGGAAACACGGTAAAGCGGTCTAAAAGGCCGTTTTATAGGGTACTTTAATCCAAGGTATTTTATGGCTTTATCCCAATAAATACGCGGGATATGTGCTCCTAATTTTATAGCGTTTAAATTCCCGAGATTCAACGTTTCTGGTATTGCGTGCTGCCAAACAGCATGTCGCGTGCCTTGTCCGTGGTGATCGGTTTGCGCAACCCGGCCAGTACTTTAACGCCGCGCTCTACGGCAGGTCGAGCAGCGATCAGGTCAAACCAGCGTTTCAGGTGCGGGTATTCAGCCCAGTCAATGCCGTGGTTAGCCCAGTTGCGCAGCCACGGGAAGATGGCGATGTCAGCTACCGTGTATTGGTTGCAGGCTATAAATTTGTTGCCAGCCAGTTGCCTGTCCATCACGCCGTACAGGCGCTTGGTTTCATTGGTGTAACGGTTGATGGCATAGTCAATTTTCTCGGGCGCGTATTGGCGAAAGTGGTGGGTTTGCCCAATCATCGGGCCCACGCCGCCCATCTGAAACATCAGCCACTGCAACGTTTGAAACCTCAGGCGATCTGTTTTTGGTAAAAACTTGCCCGTTTTAGCTGCCAGGTACAGCAAAATCGCACCCGACTCAAAAAGCGCTATTGGCTTGCCATCGGGGCCGTGCGGATCCAGCAGGGCCGGGATTTTATTGTTCGGGCTGACGGCCAAAAACTTGGGGTTGAACTGATCACCCGCACCGATGTCAACGGCGATCGTCTCCCAGTCCTTGCCCAGCCTGAGACCACATTCTTCGAGCATGATGTGAACCTTGTGGCCGTTCGGCGTGGGCCACGAGTAAACCTTGATCATTTCGTTCATCCTTTGCTACTATCAATGTTGAACTTTAAGAGAAAAAGCCTCAGTATGTTTGAACGCTTAAAAAAAGCTTTTGCGCTGACCGATACCCCCCTTGGCAAACCTGCCGTGGATGATGCAGTCTCAAAGTGGGCAGCTACCAAAGGCTTTGCCTTTACCGGTTTGGATAGCAAAGGAGGGGGCAAAGGTTTTGCCCTGACAGGCATGATAGGCCACAAATCCTGGAGGCTGGAGCGCGGCAAATCGTCACGCGACTACATTCGCGGGGAAGAGCTTCGTGCCCGGGCTGAACTCAAGCTCAATGACGATGTGTCCGTGCTCATCATGAACCGCCCGTTAAAAGTAGCGCTCGAAAAGCGCGCTTACGAGATGTACACCGACACACTGCAGACCACGGCCGCCCCGAGCCTGCCAGAAGAAATGCGCTGGCTGGCGATGTACCCTGAAGCCGGCTGGGACAGCCTGCCGTCCGAGTTCTGGAAGCGCTATTCCGTATTGGCTGAAAAGCGCGAACACGCCTTGGCCTGGATTGATCCCCACCTGGCTGGCTTGCTGATGAACTGGCCGGAGCCCGCACCAAACCAGCAGACCCCCTTCATTTTGATGATCCTGCGCGGCAAAGCCTACCTGCGCATGCAGTACACACCAGCAGACATGCCCACACTGGAACACGCAGCGCAAATCTTCACTTACGCGTGCGAATCGGGTATTTCAAGGCTGACGGCTGATATTTTGGTGTAAGACAAGCTGGAGCAAATTCTGCATAGCTCCCGTGCTTTCGTTCTGATACCTTCGCGTTGAGCCTTAATGTGCTATAAATTCCATCATATGAAGCGGACGTCTTTGAACCTCGACTGGAACTTCAAGAAGACCCGCTAGCAAGCCTTTCTGGACCAGATGGAAGCAGTTGCGCGGCGGGCTGAATTGGTTGACCAAGAAGGGGCAGCGTAACTGCCCCTTCTTGGTCGTTTGCTTGATCACCTTCACAACCTTCATCACACGCATCACCCTCATGAACTACATCTCCGCCAATGGCCTTAAATTTGCCTACCTTGAGCAAGGCGAGGGCCCGCTGGTAATTCTGCTGCACGGTTTTCCAGACACAGCGCATACCTGGAGCCACCAGATGCAGGAGATCGCCGCCAATGGTTACCGCGTCGTCGCGCCGTTCATGCGCGGCTACACACCCACCGAAATTCCGCTGGACGGCTACTACGACAAGGCCACACTGGCGAGCGACGTTGCCGCGCTGATTGGGGCGCTGGGTGGCGGTGCCCCCGTGCACCTTGTGGGCCAGGATTGGGGCGCGATCACGACCTACGCAGTTCTGGCTGCGCACCCTGAGCTGGTGCGCCGCGCCGTCGTTATGGCGGTGCCGCACCCGGAAGAGGTAAACAAAAGCTTGCTGCTGCCCAAGCATGTACAGCGCTCGTTTCATTGGTGGTTCTTTCAGCTCCCGCATCTGCCTGAAAAAGCGCTGGCTGAAAACGACTTTGCGTTCATCGACTATCTCTGGAACTATTGGACTTCGCCTGGCTACAGCGACGCGGCGCATATTGCCAGCATCAAGCAGATGCTCAAACAACCCGGTGTGCTCGCAGCAACGCTAGGCTACTACCGCGCCATGTTTGATACGCAAAAAATGGACCCGGGTCTTGAGGGCTTGCGCCGCGCGATGGCACGCCAGATCACGGTGCCGACCCTTGCGCTGTGTGGCGCAGACGATTTGCGTGCCGAACTCATGACCGATCAAGCGCAATACTTTAGCGGCGAGTACCGCTTTGAGCTGGTCCCTGGCGCTGGGCATTTTTTGCATCGCGAACAGCCTGCGCAAGTGACGCGGTTGGTGCTCGACTGGTTGGGCAAGCCGTAGGCCAAGCCCCCGATGGGGATCGCGACAGCAAACCAACACTTTCAGCTGGGCCTAGCAGCCTGTCGGGCTTAAGTCGTCGAAAGCGAAAATCGGCCCCAGCGATGGACTAGTTTTTGACGTTTTCTTACCCAATATCTGGATATTGGGTAAGAAAACGGCGAAAAA
>JAYVPR010000254.1:0-6614 GCA_043757245.1 Polaromonas sp.
CAGCTCGGCGGCGCGCTGGGCATTGACGTAACGCGCGCTGGGCTCGTACAGCACAAAGCCGACGGCATCAGCCCCCGCTGCAACAGCAGCGTCAACGTCTTGCTCGCGGGTGATACCGCAGATTTTGATTCGGGTTCGTACTTGGTTCATGGCAGCCAATCATAAGATGCAGCCTTGGTTGGCAGACCGTACTTTTCTTCATAAACAGGCCCCAGGAAGTACAAACCATCGGGTGAAAAAGTCGGCGCAGCCGCATCACGTCTTTTTGCCGTTAGCACTTCTGCCATCCACTCAGGCGGTTTGAGACCCTGACCGACTGCCACCAGGCAGCCCATGATGTTGCGAATCATATGGTGCAAAAAGGCATTGGCTTCAAATTCAAAATGCCAGTAGCTTGACCCTGGCCTCTGGGATATGTCAATCCGCTGAATAGTTTTCACGGGCGATTTGGCCTGGCACTGCGACGCACGAAAGGAGGTGAAGTCATGTTTGCCCAACAAATAGCGTGAGGCTTGCCGCATCTTTTCGCCGTCCATCGGGCGATACACCCAGCCAACTCGACCCGCCTCCACACTGGGCCTGACGGATGATTCGAGAACCACATACGCATAGCGACGGGCAATGGCACTGCCGCGCGAGTGAAACTCACCTTGTACAACACGAGCCCACTGCACGGCGATGTCTGCCGGTAAAAAGGCGTTTGTGCCGCGCACCCACGAGGCGGTTTCGCGTTCAAGCAGGGTATCAAAATGCACCACCTGCATCAGGCCATGTACACCTGCATCGGTGCGGCCTGCGCAGTTCACCCGAATGGTTTGGGTACTGAACCTAGCCAATGCCTGTTCAAGTTTGTCCTGCACGGTGTTACCTGAGAGCTGGCTTTGCCAGCCTTCGTAGGCGCTGCCGTTGTAGGTGATGCCTAGCGCAACCCGCAAAGCTGGGTCACGACAGGGCGTTTAAAAACGCCTGTGCTTTAGATTTCAATGCGCCGTCTGCCTGTGCAACTACTTCACTGGCCAGTGACCGGGCGCCGTCTGAATCGCCCAAGGCGCGGAACTCTTCAGCCAGCGCAAGCTTGGTTTCCAGTGGTCCCTGTACTAAGGAGGGGGCTGCGGTAACTGCAGCCCTGGCAAGAGTTGGACTTTCAGTGATGGGCGCATCGAGGTCCAGTGAAAGTGAACCCATATCAAAATCCAGCATCCCATGGTCTGGCTCTTGAACTGGAGCGGCTTTGCTGGCAACGGGTAGTGAGTCGAGGTTAAAACTCAGGCTGTTGTCCATCGGCTGAGGCGCACCAGCCAAGTTGAAGGCGACGGTTGGGTCGCTGCTAAAGTCCATGTCAAGACTATCAAATGAGTGCTCATCCTTGGCCTGCATGGCCACCGTGGGTTCAGGTGCATAAATCGGTGCTGGGGTCGGTGCTGGAGCATGCGCCGACACAGGTGTAAAGTGCGGCACGACCATGGGCGCTACAGCAGTGGCTTGTGGGGGCTCATCGCTGGCTGAAAAGTCCAGATCCAGGTCAAAGTCTACAGACGACGCCCCCGCTTCTGGCGGGGAAGCGAGCAATTCTGGGGTGGTGGCGGCACCGCCAGACGTTGCTGACACGTCTGGCGCGTGTTCTTCCAATGCGCCACGCTCACTCAGCGGCTGCACGCCGGACTGATACATTGAATTAGTCGGATCCAGGTCACGCCCCAGTTCGCATATGTACGCCCATTCGGGGCCGTTGCCGCGTGTCAGGGCATGTGCTTCAGCGGCAATGGCTTCAAAGCCTTTGAGGTCACGGCGCTTGGCGTAGATTTCCATCAGCTTGGCATGAATAGCCACGCGTGATGGGTTAGTGCGTAAGGCCTCTTTGAGTATTTCTTCAGCCTGCAGATCGCGGCCATAAGCCAGATACACGTCGGCTTCGGCGACGGGATCGACGTCGCCTGCGGCATCCAGCTGGCTTGGTGAATAGACGAGCGAAGAACCCGTTACGTTGCTGCCGTCACTGGTGTCAATACGCTGCCCGCCGGTAGCACCAAAAAAAGAGTCGGGCTGCAAACGGCTTTCAAGGAAAGAACTGTCAACCGAGACTTGTTCGTTGCGTTTTTTGTAACGATAAAAGCCAAATCCCGCCAGCAACGCCAGCAAAAGGCCCAAGCCCGGCAAAACCATTGGGTTGTTCGTCAGCTCGTCAATCAGGCTGGGTTCAGGTGGAGGAGGTGACGGCACCACCACTGGTTTTTTAACTGCAACTGGCGCGCTGGCGGTCGCCACAGCAACTTCGGGAGCCGATAAGGCTGGTGCGCTGGCGACTGCAGCAGGCGGAACCAATGCCGATGATGCCGCCGGGGTCAGTGCGGTAGTGGCTGTAGCTGTAGTTACCAATGCGGCGACGCTGGCTGTGCTGACAGCTGCAGTTGTGTTGCCTGTGCTTACTGGACTAGCGGGTCCAAGTGCGGTGCCTGGGCCGGCTGCAACCTGCACACTTGGAACAGCCTGCGGCTTGGTGGCGCTGGCAGGTGTTGCGGCAGAAGCGACTGAGGGTGTGCCAGCAATTTTGTTAAGGTCGCCAATATTTTTTGTTAGCTCGGCAACGCGGCTTGATGCGTCCTTGGCTTGCTGGTCTCTGGCAATCTTTTCTTCAGCAACAGCTTTACCTTGAACCGCACCTTTGGACAAGGTGAGTTTGTCTGGCGTTGCAGCCACCGCAGCGCGGTCTTCAACTTTGGCCTGGACCTTGCCATCCGCTTTACGGGTTGCACCATCAACCTGCGCGGTTGACACGCGAGAGGCCAATTTTTGACGAAAGTCGTTGAAGTCTTTGGCTTGCGCAACGATGGTAGCCGTCGCCTCACTGGCTGTCAGTGCGGCTGCCTCCTCGGCCGCCGGAATATCCAGCACAACGCCCGATTTGAGCCGGTTGATATTGCCGCTGATGAAGGCATTCGGGTTGCTTGCGAGCAACGCCACCAGCATCTGGTCTAGCGAAATGCTGGCAGGCTTGTTTTGCGCAGCGATTTTGCTCGCGGTGTCGCCTGGTTTAACGGCGACCTTTCGGCTACTTGACGCAGATGCGGCACGGCTGGCCTTAGTGGCGGGTGGCTGAGCTTTGGCAACCGACGCTGGCTTCACAGCTGCCTGGGCAGGTGACGGCGATGAGGGAGAGTAAGGAGGGCTGGCCGTGCCAGGGCGCGACAGGATCGGCGCAGTTGGCGGCGCCATTTGTGCCATGCCGGGCACCGCTTGTCGCAGGTTAGGTGGGTCAAACAGCATGGTGTAGTCACGTACCACACGTCCGGACGCCCAATTAGCTTCCAAAACGAGGTCAACAAAAGGCTCTGTGACCGGACGCGAGCTGCTCAGCCGAAGAAAAGATCGCCCGTCAGGACGCTTTTGCAGACTGACTTGCATGCCCACCACGGCTGCCGTGTATTCAAGCCCAGCCGCCTTAAAAGCATCTGCCGAGGCCACACCGACCCGCAGGCTGGCGGCTTCCTCGGCACTGATCTCAGGAACATCGATTTCAGCCCTCAGTACCTCACCGAGTGCTGATTGGACCGTGATACGGCCCAAACCCAAGGCGTGCGCTGGGCTGCCTGCAAGCATACACAGCAGCGCGACCGCGCTGGCCAGTGTATTAACTGTACACACCCTACCGATCGTGCCCATGCGCCCGGAATTGCGATATGTCATGGGGATTTGAGCCTCTAGTGCTCGTTCTGCATGTAACTTTATTTTGTATAAGCGCACAAAAACCTCAATGCAAATTTTCGAAAAACAACCTTAACATCAAGGCGTTACGCTGACAAGCTAAGACACCACTTAAGTTTTCACATACCCCTTTGGCTGTAGCTTGCAAGTTTCGATTGTTGTCTGTTGGCAACGCTATGTGACAACTGCTTACTTTGGCCAAGAATTTACAAATCTAAAGCTGGGTATTCGCTGACTTATCAAAAAATGTCTGTTCAAAACCTTTGCTCAGCCTTGTAAAAGTATCCTCAACATCCGGCGCAGTGGTTCAGCAGCCCCCCACAAAAGCTGGTCGCCGACCGTAAATGCACCCAAATACTCTGGCCCCATCGCCAATTTGCGCAAACGGCCTACCGGGATGTGCATGGTGCCTGTCACGGCAACCGGCGTTAAGTCTCTGATCGTCGCTTCCCGGGTGTTGGGCACCACTTTGACCCAGCCGTTGTCCGCCGCAATCATGGCCTCAATGTCGACCAGCGGCACGTCTTTTTTGAGCTTGAAGGTCAAAGCCTGACTGTGGCAGCGCATGGCGCCCACGCGCACGCAAAAACCGTCGACTGGGACAGCGGGCACACTGAATCCTGCGCCTTGGCCCAGGATTTTGTTGGTTTCGGCCCCAGCTTTCCACTCCTCTTTACTGGAACCGTCGCCAAGGTCTTTGTCGATCCACGGGATCAAGCTGCCACCCAGCGGTGCGCCGAAGTTGGCCGTCTCACTCGCGCTTAGGTGCTGCTGCTTGACCAGCACGCGGCGGTCAATTTCAAGAATGGCTGATTTCGGGTCGTCGAGCAGTGCTTTGACTTCTGCGTTCAGCGTGCCAAATTGCGTGAGCAGCTCGCGCATGTGCTGCGCACCGCCGCCCGATGCGGCCTGGTAGGTCATGCTGGTCATCCACTCGACCAGCCCGGCTTTGTACAGTGCGCCCACACCCATCAACATACAGCTCACGGTGCAATTGCCGCCAATCCAGTTCTTGCCGCCTTTGGCCATGGCGTTCTGAATCACCGGCAGGTTCACCGGGTCCAGCACGATGACCGCGTCGTCGTTCATACGCAGTGTCGATGCCGCATCAATCCAGTGACCTTGCCAACCTGCAGCCCGCAGTTTGGGGAAGACCTCAGTCGTGTAGTCGCCGCCCTGCGCGGTGATGATGATGTCGCACTTTTTGAGCGCATCAATGTCGTGCGCGTCTTTCAGCGTGGTTTCGTTTTTCGCTTGCGCCGGGGCTTTGCCACCTGCGTTGGAAGTCGAAAAGAAAACCGGCTCAATCAAATCAAAGTCGCCCTCGGCCTGCATGCGGTCGATCAGCACCGAGCCGACCATGCCGCGCCAGCCTACGAGACCAACGGTGTTTCCCGAGATTTTCATTTGAATTGCCTTTATCAAAAAATGAGATTTTTGACCCGGCTCATCGAGCCGGCGGGCACGACGAGGCGGGCTTGCTAGCCTTTGGTGCCTGTCGTTTTAATGGAAGTCTGAATTAAATTCATAGCCTATTGTAATCAGGCCAAAGCCTTCGCTACGGCATCGCCCATTTCAGCCGTGCCCACCTTGATCGTTCCATTGCTGTAGATGTCTGGCGTACGCAAGCCTAGCGTTAACACGGCATCCACAGCCTTCTCAATCCGCGCAGCCGCTTCCGGCTGGTTCAAACTAAAACGCAGCATCATGGCCGCGCTGAGGATAGTTGCCAGCGGGTTCGCCACGCCTTTGCCAGCGATGTCTGGGGCGCTACCGTGGCTGGGCTCGTACAGGCCCTGGTTTTTGTCGTTCAGACTGGCTGAAGGCAGCATGCCGATGCTCCCGGTCAGCATGGCGGCGGCATCAGACAGGATGTCGCCGAACATATTGCCGGTGACGACAACGTCAAACTTCTTCGGTGCCTTGACGAGTTGCATGGCGGCATTGTCAACGTACATGTGGTCAAGCGCGATGTCGGGGTACTGCATTCCGATTTCAGTGACCACGTCTTTCCAGAGCTGGAAGGTCTCCAGCACATTCGCTTTGTCTACGCTGGTGACGCGCCCTTCGCCACCTGCTGCTTTTCGTTTGCGTGCCGCCTGAAATGCAACATGGGCAATGCGTTCGATCTCCGGTCGGCTGTAGCGCATGGTGTCAAACGCTTCTTCGCTGCCGGGGAAGTGGCCGTCAGGCGAGACGCGGCGACCGCGCGGCTGGCCGAAGTAAATATCGCCTGTCAGCTCGCGGATGATGAGAATGTCCAGGCCGCTGACCAGTTCGCGCTTCAGGCTGGACGCATCGACCAATTGCGGGTAGCAGATGGCGGGGCGAAAGTTGGCGAACAAGCCGAGGTTTTTACGCAGGCCCAAGATGGCCTGCTCCGGGCGCAGCGGGCGGTCGAGTTTGTCGTATTTCCAGTCGCCGACAGCACCGAACAAAATGGCATCTGATTCTTTGGCGAGCTTGAGCGTTGCGTCGGGCAGCGGGTGGCCGTAGGCCTCAAAAGCGGCGCCGCCAACCAGCGCCGTCTCGGTTTCAAATTTCAAATCCAGTGCGTTTAAAACCTTCACGGCTTCAGCCACGATTTCTGTACCAATGCCGTCACCCGGCAAAATTGCGATTTTCATAAGTTTAATCTTTTTACTATCTTTTTTATAGCTATTGGTACACGTATCTATTGGGATTAAGCCGTTTTATATGCTTATAAATAGTCTTTTCTGGGTCTTTTCTGGGTTTTTTTAGTTTTTTACGCGATCTGCGCAAATTAAACCTTGGCGGTGTGCGCCAACCAGGGTTTGGTTGCTAAACGCTCTGCTTCAAACGCCTTGATTTTGTCAGTGTGGCGCAGCGTCAGCCCAATATCGTCCAGCCCGTTGATCAGGCAATGCTTGCGGAACACTTCAACATCGAAT
>JAYVPR010000255.1:0-6611 GCA_043757245.1 Polaromonas sp.
TTTTGCCTTCTTGGGATAGCAAAATACTCTCTAGCCCCTGATAGCTACGACTTAAAAACTTTTCTTGCGGAAAACCTGGCTCAACCTTGGGTGAGCCTGCCAGCATGCGAAACATCGCCAAAGACAGCGACTCGTAATACTGGTTTTTGTATTCCGCAAGCAGCGGTATGGAGCGCACGACGCCATCGCCTTCTGTGATGGCGTTAAAAAACCCGCCGATGGGCGCTGCCTTTGCCAAGGGCTCGATGTTGGCCCCAAAACCGTTCCAGCTGGTAAATTTGATAGGCCTTCCTCGCAAGGAATCCGCACCCATGACGGGCGCGGGCAAAACACCGCTGACGCGCCCATCTCGGTCGCTGGTCAAATAGTAGCCCAGCACGACCGGACGTTTTTCAATGGACTTGGCAAACAGTGCGTCGTAGTCCAGACTGGTTTGAATCTGGGTCAACTTTTCAGTAAAACCTGTCTGCTCGCGCAGCTCGTTTTGCGCCAGGAGCCTGAGCTGCTTCAGCCCGGAGCTGTCGTCTTGCTCGGCAAAAACCAGATCCAACCCGAGCAACGCAGTTTTTTGCCGCTCAAACAGCTCATCTACCAGGTCAGCCAGCCTGTTGCGGCTCCAGGGCCAGCGACCTATTTCTGCCAAACTTTTTTCATCAATATCAACGATGACAATACGCTCATCGATGGTCTGGGGCATGGTAGCTCGCAGGCGCGCATCATAGATGATGTCATCAAGTCTTTGAAGAACACCAATGGGCAAAACTCCGCTGGCATGCATCAATGCCAACACAAGCGGAAACAACGTTACCGCTATACGAGGCCAGTGCTTTGACAGAAGTTGCATCAAACCCATTGAACGTGCCTTAAGCGGGCGGTCCACTTTCGACCACAGAAAGATTGCCGCCTAGTGGATTCTGACGGTTACAGTTGCACAAACTGCATTTGGGTACCTGCCAGTTCGAGCACATCCCCGTTCTTCAGCGCGACTGGTTCAGCCCCAATAGGCACACCATTCAGTGATGGCTTGTTGGCGCCTTCCACATGCGTGATAACGAAACCATGCGGTCTTTTGGTGATGGCAGCTACAGCCACCCCAGGCTTGCCAATAGTCGTTACCACCTTGACCAGCGGAACTTCACGCCCGGCAGCAGCGCCAGACATCACTTTGATAGCCGCACTCGACGCAGCGCTAAAAGCCGCAGCAGGCGCTATCAAACCCGCCTTGATCATCATCGTCTTTTCAAAGCCGGCATCGGCCGCTTCATTGACATATTTGATCTTGTACTTGCCAATCTCCACCGTATCGCTATTTTGAAGCAACTGCTTTTTAACGGCCTTGCCGTTAACGTAAGTGCCGTTGGTGCTGTTGAGATCTTCGACGTGAACTTCAGTACCAGACATCTGCAGCACGGCATGCTCGCCACTAACTGCCAAATTATCAATCACGATATCGTTGTAAGGGCGTCGGCCCAGGGACGTACGATCCTTGGTCAACTGGACTTCCTTGATCACTACACCGTCAATAGAGACGATCATTTTCGGCATGGCCGACTCCTGTTTGTTTTTGATATTTCAATCATTTTATTATTTTCCCAGCATTCTGGACAAAAACCCACGCTTCGCGGTTACCTCTTTTGCATGAGTCAACACAACCGAAGTATTATCCCGGCCCCCGCCCGAATTGGCCGCAGCAATCAATTGTGTTGCTTTTTGTTCCAGAGTCGTATTGCCCAGCATGATATTTGCGATCGGTTGATCCCTGACCATATCCGACAAGCCATCTGAACACATCAGGTAGATGTCGCCCACTTCGACGCGATGCTCTGTCACATCGAGCAACACGCTGTCTTCAACGCCAAGAGCACGCGTGACGAGGTTTTTATTGGCAGAGGTCAGCGCCTGTTCGGGGGTGATTAACCCGGCATCAATCTGCTCCTGCAACAGCGAATGGTCTTTGGTAATTTGCTCGAAATTTCCACGCCTGAGGCGGTAGCAGCGGGAATCGCCGATATGACCAAGTATTAATCGTCCGGCCTGAAATACACCAACGACAAGCGTGGTGCCCATGCCTGTGTATTGCGGATTCGAGTTGGCCGCGTTGAAGATGGAGTGGTTGGCGTTTTGAATGCAAATCTCCATGGCGCGCTTGACTTCCTTGCTGTTGGCGTGAAGGCCAGCCTGCGAGAGCCAGCGGCTCATTTCAGACTTGATGAAAGCGCATGCCATGCCACTGGCAATTTCACCCGCATTGTAGCCACCCATACCATCGGCCAATATGCAAAGCCCAGTCTGCGCATCAACGGCGACGGCATCTTCATTATTGTCCCGCGCCAAGCCAGGGTCAGTGTCAGTGCGTATCTCGTAAATCATCTTTTAACTTGTTGCTTTTGGGGTGACGTTGATATTTAGCTGATGTTTAAATTTTAGTATCCGTGCCGCGAATATCGCTGACAGTGGTTATATCAAATGCAGATGTTTCGGCTGGCATCGTTTGCGTCGCTTCATACACGGCGGCGGATTGCACCACCGTGGCATTGAAATCGGCAGAGCCGGCTGGTGTGCCGCTCTGACCATTGGATGACGGTGCGGCACTGACCGAGCTGGTCAAGCCTGCGAAATCAGCCATCATGGCGCGCAAATCGGTTGCAAATTGATCGCCGTCTTGGTAGCGTGTTTCAGGACGCTTGCTGATGGAAAGAGCTACAATATTGGCCAATTTTTCGGGCAGTTCAGCACGGACGATTCGAATATCAGGAGCGGACTCATTGGCAATCTTGTACATCAGCTCGGCCATCGAGTCGCCCCGGAAAGGCAAAACGCCAGCCAGCATCTGAAACAGCATCACGCCCAACGAGTAAAGGTCAGATCTGCCATCAACTTTTTTACCTGCAATTTGTTCGGGAGACATGAAGCTCGGCGTACCCAGCACCAAACCCGTTTTTGTTTTACTGGAGTCGGTGATCCGGGCAATGCCAAAGTCAGTCACTTTGACACTGTCGGTCTCCAGGTCATACATGATATTAGCGGGCTTGATGTCCCGATGCACCACATTGAGTTTGTGTGCGTAAGCCAATGCTTCAGCCACCCGGGCGACGATAGACAGCACTTTAGGAATAGGCAGCAATTGCCCGGTTTTTGACACATCGGCCAGGTCTTTGCCCTTAAGAAACTCCATGGCGATAAAGGCTAGGTCGTGCTCTTCGCCCGCATCAAAAATCGTCACGATATTTTGATGCTGCAAGCGGCCTGCTGTTTCTGCCTCGCGAAAGAAGCGTTCGCGTGCGTCGTCCAGCTCTTCACCTTCAAACTCCCGGCTGAGTGCCATGGTTTTGATGGCCACCACGCGGCCAATTTTGGGGTCTTTGCCCAGGTACACCACGCCCATCGCTCCCTTACCCAGCTCTTTTTCAACCTGATAGCGTCCCAGCATTGGCTTTTCAACGCCGCCACCATCGAGCAGAATGGTGCCGCCGGGGTGGCTGCCACTACCGCCCAAAATCACGGTTTCAGACAGGTTTTTAGCGCGGCTGAGTTTGGCTTGCAGGCCTTTGAAGTCCTTATTTTGCGTGGCCATGTATTCGTACACCGCCTCGGCTTTATTGAACTGCCGCTTGCGCTCAAAGTCGAGCGCCAGATTGCTCAGGTTATCCATCAGCGCGTCGCTATACGACACCCGGCGAAACCTGTCAAACGCCATGTCAAGCTGACCCTGCCCTTGCAGCGCCAGACCCATCATGCGGTTAGTTTCAGCAGATTCTTCGTCAGATTTGAGTTTGCCAGCTTCCGTCATTAAAAAGCGTTTGGTGGTCAGTGCCAAATGCCCGATCACCAATAAGGCCGCCGGAAACACCCATTGCAACCACCTGGCGGCGCTTGCCAGCATTGCAAATTCAACCAACAACAATGTCACAAAAAGCGCCAGCGTGACAATGGCCGCCTTGCCTGCTGACAAACGCGGCAGGCCAGCTACCAGGTAGCCGATCACCAGCAACAAAACTGCCAGAGTCGCCCATATGCTCCAAGTTGGCTGCACGATGAAATGCTCGCTCAGAATGCTGGACGTGATGTGTGCCATGATCTCGGCTGATGACAAACCCGGGCCAGCAGGCGTGTTGAAGGACGACCCAACACCGACAGCCGTGCCACCAATGATAACGATCTTGTCTGTGTACTTTGACGCAGGAATCTTGCCTGAAACTACGTCATAAAAAGAGTCTGCTGCAAAAGCCGGCTTGCCATCCTTGCCTTTATAAAATTGCGGCAGCATCATGGCGGCCTCGTCCGTCTTAATGACCAGCTTGCCAATTTGCACAGACTCGCCCACGTTGAGTTTGATATCAAGTGGCCCGAGATTCAAGCTTTTGGCTACCGCGAGCAAACTCATCGATGGCACTGCTTTGCCAAAGTAATTGATCAGCAACGGCTCCTGACGGATGGCGCCATCGACATCGGGCAACTGGTTCAAATGCCCTATACCGGCAGCGGCTGCGCCGATGACTTCAATCGGTTGCTGACCGCGAACAGCGGGGACGGAAAAGTTGTTCGGCTCATCCACAGCGCTTCTCAGTGCGTAAGCCGGTAGCGGGTTGTCGGGGCGTCCCTGCGGCGCGCCCGTTGTAAAAACTGACGGCACCAGCACGTTGGCCGCCTTGGTCATGCTGGCGGCGAGCTTGGCATCGGCGTCCAATGCCACTTCTGCGTCGGCAATTATTTTTCCCATTTGCTCGCTGATAGCACCAGGCGTGATTGTCGGGTCAGCCAGCAGGTCTTTCATCTTGCGGATGAACACCATACCCCGATCTGTTTGCGGCTCAAAAAACAGCGTGGTGTTGACAACAATTTTGGCTTTGGCCGCTGCCAGCTGGTCTATTAGATTGGCCTGTACATCGCGCGGCCAGGGCCAGCGTCCAATGTTGGCGATGCTTTGGTCGTCAATCGCGATAATGGCAATCCGCTCCGACGGCTGACGCGATGTGCTGGTGCTCGCAAAATCGTAATAGCGGCGCTCCAGCGTCCCGAAAAAATCGGTAAAGCTGTGTGACAAAAATACGGCCAACACTACCAGAACGCCAACAAACCAGTCAGCACTCCACAAGTGACTGCCCTTGCCGCGCCCGCTAGCAGAGATGACCAATTGCGGCCCCCTGAGTCAATGCCTTTTTAATTACCCGCTTCATGAGCCGCTTCACCCTTGGTTTTATGTGCCTGCCAGAAATCTATGCCTGACCCGAGGCAGCCAAAAGTCACCCGGAGCTCTCAGATTTCCCGATTCCCCAAGCGAGGACGTTAACAGACACTAACCCTCGGGACAAGTGACTTATTGACTGCGGATTGACTTTTTGTTGCAAACGAGCCCTGCAGGAACCGGCCAGCTTCAGGGGGGCTCGGAATTGTGCTGCCGTTTGGACAAGTATGTGCCCAAAGCCACCACAAGCGCAGCGCCTAGCGCGCCAGCGATTAATTCGGTGGTGGCACTGGCGGCACCAAATTGGGTGGTGGCCGCCGGGTCTGTGACCAGCATCTCGCCTGCAAGAAAGCCCAGCAAGGCAGCGCCAACAGTGATGATGAAGGGAAAGCGCTCCATGACTTTGGTCAATAACGTGGCGCCAAAAATAATCAACGGAATACTGATCAACAGACCAAGGACCAGCAAAGGCAAATTGCCTTTGGCCGCCGCCGCAACAGCCAGCACGTTGTCCAGGCTCATGACCAGGTCGGCAATCAGAATCGTGCGAATCGCGGCCATCATGCCGTTAATCTCCTTGCCATCGCCGTCTCCTTCAGCTTCCCCCTTGAGTAAGTCGACGCCAATGTAGACCAGCAAAGCTGCGCCTATGATTTTTAAATAGGGCAAGGTCAGCAACTGAATTGCCACAATCGTGAGCACAATCCGCATCACGATGGCAGCGGCGCTGCCCCAGAAGATCGCTTTGCCGCGTTGTTCAGGCTTGAGGGTGCGCGCCGCCATGGCAATGACCACCGCATTGTCACCAGACAGAACAATGTTGGCCAGCAAGATAGAGCCAAAGGCGCTCCAAAACAGGGGCGACGTGAGGTCAAGTCCGAAAATCATAGGTGCTCCGTTAGGCTGTTATGAATTGAAAAAAGCGCTGGACGGCGCTCTTATGTTTTTGCTAGTTTAAGCCGTGACGGCTGCCGTCGCGATGGTATTTCTGCTTACACGCTTGACCTCCGTCAAGTTTTGCCAATCGAATATCCAGACTGGCGCATCAAAGCAGCGCCTTGAGCAACTTGGCCATTTCTGACGGGTTGCGCGTGACGGTAAAGCCGCAGGCTTCCATAATCTCCAGCTTCGCATCTGCCGTATCCGCACCGCCAGAAATCAGCGCACCTGCGTGGCCCATTCGCTTGCCAGGGGGAGCTGTCACGCCAGCAATAAAACCGACAATCGGTTTTTTCATATTGGCTTTGCACCATTCAGCGGCTTCGGCTTCGTCCGGGCCACCGATTTCGCCAATCATGATGACGGCATCGGTATCCGGGTCATCATTGAAGGCGCGCATCACGTCGATGTGCTTCAAGCCATTGATCGGGTCGCCACCAATGCCGACGGCGCTGGACTGACCCAGGCCGATTTCGGTCAGCTGTGC
>JAYVPR010000256.1:0-6518 GCA_043757245.1 Polaromonas sp.
GTTGCGGATTACGAGAGCCCTTATGAATCAACGACTTAGCAGTGTCAACTGGAGCTGCCAGAAATCGGATTCCGACTTGTGTATAACGAAATGGGCTCAGGGTGCACGGATAAAAGAATTCAGACTTCACAAGGCCGGATCAATAGGCTGGGCAGCGCCGCTGTTGCTGAATGAGGGCTTGCGGCGGGGCTGCTGGCGAGAGTGGGTAAAACAGGCCCGCTGCGTCGCTGCGGAATCGTATTGACTGGCAATGGTTGTCAGATATTTCTAATTGAATATCATGCAAATATAATGCAGCTCAAAAGGATTTAGTCATGAACAACTTGATAGACATTCAAAGCCAGATTGATAAGCTGCAAAAGCAGGCTGACGATATCAAGATGCGCGATTTTGATAAGACTGTTGCTGATATATTGGCCAAAATGCAGGCGTTTGGTATCACGATCAACGACTTGACCCCAGGTAAGCGCGTGCGCATCAAAGGTAAAGCCGGTGCCAAGGCTGGTGTTGTTTTAAAGAAAGCAGGCCGAGCCGCTACGCGCCGCAACGGGCCTGTTGCTGCCAAATTTATAGGGCCGAATGGTGAAACCTGGAGCGGGCGTGGCAAGATGCCGCGCTGGCTGGCCGCTTTCGTGGCGCAGGGGCAGCCTAAAGAAAACTTTGCCATCAAGATTTGACTTCCACAAACGATATTAATCTCCGAAAGGGGTCAATGCCTGGTTTGTCGTCGGCGGCGTGCATGTCATGAGGATTATTTTTTTTCTGCCATTGGCTGCCTGCTTGACTGCATTGATGTGCGGCCTGTTGATTATTCGCCATGCACAAAAATGGCGGCTTATTGCTAATCCCAACCAACGCTCGTCGCATGTACGGCCTACCCCTAATGGTGGCGGTTTAGGTGTGGTGCTTGCGGGTGTAGTGACGGGTTTGTGTTTGGTCTGGTACTCGCATTGGACTTGGATACTGGGCTTTGCGGTAATAGCCAGTTCGACTGTTTTGGCGGCTGTTGGTTTGATTGACGATCTCAGGCCGATGCGCGCTTCGTATCGCTTGGGCGTGCAGCTCGTCGTCAGCGCGGCGATATTGCTGTTTATGGGTGGGCTGCCTGAAATTGAGCGCTTTATGGGCGCCGACACCAGCCGGATTTTTTTATATGCATTTTTGTTATTGGTGATTCTTTGGTGGATTAACCTGTTTAACTTTATGGACGGCATTGATGGTTTGGCGGGTTCGCAAGCTGTTTTTATGTTGCTTTCGGGGGCAGGATTGCTGGCTTGGCTTAACCCTGCCGTTATCGGTCAGCCCATGTGGATGTGGATGCTTTGTATCGCAGCGGCGGCATTGGGTTTTTTGTTTCTTAACTGGACGCCAGCAAAAATATTTATGGGTGACGTGGGCAGTATCTATCTGGCGCTCATGATTTTGTCTTTGGCTCTTATGTCAATCCGTTATCGCTGGATATCAGTGCCGATGGGCTTGAGCATGTGGGTAATTCTTGGGGCGACTTTTGTGGCTGACGCAACTGTTACCTTGCTTGTTCGCATGGCCAATGGGCAACGCTGGTATGAGGCGCACCGCAGCCACCTTTACCAACGGCTGTCTCGTCGGTGGGGTGGGCATGGCCCAGCGACGATGTTTTATATCGCGGTCAATGTATTTTGGCTTTTGCCCTTGGCTGCGTCTTGTATCTTGTGGCCAGAATGGGCGTTGATATGGGTGGTTTTGGCATATCTTCCACTTCTCTTGGCCGCTATTGCGCTTGGCGCGGGCCAGTCTGACAAAATTGCACAGACGCTCCCGGGCTCTTTGTAAACGGCGCAAGTTACGTTATTTCAACCTATCACCATGACCGACCCAGACCTCTCCCACATCTCGCACCGCGATAAAGCTGAAATCCTGGCCCAGGCGCTCCCCTACATTCGGAAGTTTCACGGCAAAACCATGGTCATTAAATATGGCGGCAACGCCATGACCGACCCTGCCTTGCAGGCGGATTTTGCTGAAGATGTTGTGCTCCTCAAGTTGGTGGGTATGAACCCGGTAGTGGTACATGGCGGTGGCCCGCAGATTGAAGCGGCGCTAAACCGCTTGGGTAAAAAGGGTGAATTTATCCAGGGTATGCGGGTGACGGACGAAGAAACCATGGAAGTTGTTGAATGGGTACTGGCGGGCCAGGTGCAGCAAGACATCGTGGGCCTGATCAATCAGGCTGGCGGCAAAGCGGTGGGCTTGACGGGTCGTGATGGCGGGCTGATTCGAGCCAAAAAGCTCAGCATGCCAGACAACAAAGATCCGGGAAAAGAGCATGACGTGGGTTTTGTTGGCGACATTGTGAGCATCGACCCCAGTGTGGTCAAGGCGCTGCAGGACGATGCTTTTATCCCCGTCATCAGCCCGATCGGTTTTGGCGAAGACAACGAAAGCTACAACATCAATGCGGATGTGGTGGCGGGCAAGCTGGCGACGGTGTTGAAAGCTGAAAAGTTGGTGCTGCTAACGAATACGCCGGGCGTGCTCGACAAAGCGGGTAAGTTGCTGACAGACCTGACAGCACGCGAGATTGATGAGTTGTTTGCCGACGGCACTATTTCTGGCGGGATGTTGCCCAAAATCGCCGGAGCGCTGGACGCTGCCAAAAGCGGTGTCAATTCAGTCCACATCATTGATGGCCGGGTGCCGCACGCCCTGCTGCTTGAGATTTTGACTGAGCAGGCCTTCGGCACCATGATTCGAAGTCATTGATGATCCCCCCGAAGCGCCTTCAGCGCCTCCCCTCAAGGGGCGCCATCTGTGGCCCGGCAAAGCCGGTTCCACGCTGGCACTTGTAAAGAAACTCTCGTCGTTAAGGTCTAGATGAGGTTATTACTGGTTGAAGACGATGTGATGGTTGCCAGCGGCATCAAGCTGGGTCTGTGTGACGCTGGCTATGCCGTGGATTGGGTGGGCAGTGCGGAGCGTGCAGAAGTTGTCCTGCTCACCGAGACCTTTGATGCGGCCATCATTGATATTGGGTTGCCCCAAACGGACGGCCTGGAGCTGACCAGGAGCATCAGGAAAAGCGGCGTGACGATGCCGGTACTGATACTGACCGCCAGAGACGCGTTGCAAGATCGGGTGCAGGGGCTCGATTTGGGCGCTGATGACTACATGGTCAAGCCCTTTGAATTGCCTGAAATGCTGGCGCGTCTGCGAGCGCTGCTGCGCCGCTCGCAAGCCGCTACCAGCGCCACCTTGAGCTTTGGTACGCTAGAGCTGGACTCTGCCAACCGCCAGGCGCGTGCCAATGGCCAACTGATAGAACTCGGGCCCCGTGAATGGACGGTGATGGAGTATTTGCTTATCAACGCACCCAAACCCGCCAGTAAAGACAAGCTGCTGCAAGCGCTGACCGGCTGGGACAAGGAAATCACACCCAACGCGATTGAGGTTTACATCTCGCGGTTGCGCAACAAGCTTGAGCCGCACGGCATTGCGGTGCGCTCGATTCGCGGCTTTGGTTATCGTCTTGAAATTGCAGGGGCAGCCTCAGGGCTGGCTTCAGGCAGCGGGGCTGAATGATCCCGTCCGCCATGAAGTCTGGCTTGCAGCGCCGCCTGCTGCTGCTGTTGTTGTTGCCGTTAGGCTTGTTTGCACTGGTCAGTATTTATTTTGATTACCAGACCGCCGGCAATGTGGCCTTGCAAAAAGACCAGCAGTTGCTACGCCTCATACCCTTGATGGCAGATTCGGTGCTTGCTGTTGGCGTGCAAGAGGACGCCGCGTTGCTCCTCCTCCTGGCCCCCGGAATTGAAGATTTCATCAAGGACAAAAAGCGTTCTGCTGGGTTCCGTATTTCAAACTCTACCGGGGGCTTTTTGGCGGGTGATGCGTGGATTGACAGCGTGCTGCCCGCCACCCGTGAGCCGGAATTTCACAGCATTGAAGACGACGGCATCACGTACCGTATCGCGGCCCAGCGGGTTGAAACCGCCGCTGGCGAGTTGATCGTTCAACTGGCCGATGGCTCAGACGCGCGCCAGCAGTGGCTACGCTCCATTTGGTTCAAGGTGCTGCTGCCCAACCTGGTGCTGGTGCTGGCCACTGCTTTTGCAGTCAACTGGGCTGTGACACGCGCGCTCAAACCCTTGAATGACCTGACCGACGCCGTCGAACGGCGCAGCCCGCGCGACTTGAGCGCCATTGACCCCCAAAGTACGCCTGCCGAGGTGCAGCCCCTGGTCGCAGCGCTCAACCGCCTGTTTGGCCTGGTTAATGCCCAGGCCGAAAGTCAGCGCCGTTTTGTCGCTGACGCGGCGCACCAGCTGCGCACACCGTTGGCGGGTTTGCAGGCCCAGGTAGAGGCCTGGGCACAGGCGGCACGGTTGTCAAAAACCAAAGGTGGCGAAGGCGCCATCACGTTGGCAGCCGACAAAATCATCAAACTGCGCAGCGCCACCCGCCGTACGTCGAAGTTGGCCAACCAGTTGCTGGCGCTGTCGAGGGCTGATGCCTTGAGCGTTGCCGCGCAGCCCATGCAGTGGGTGGATTTGAAGGACTTGTGCGAATCCATTTTGCCGCTGCACCTGGACGCCGCCAGCCACAAAAATATTGACCTGGGGCTGGAGGCCGAGCCCGCGCGAGCGCTTGGCCAGGAATGGTTGCTGCGCGAGCTGTTGGGCAACCTGGTCGATAACGCAGTGAAGTACACGCCGGCGGGCGGCTCAGTGACGATACGCTGTGGCGCACTGGCAGGCCCACCTGATGCGGTGTTTCTGGAGGTGATAGATAACGGCCCAGGTATTGCTGCGCATGAGCGCAGCAAGGCGCTGGAGCGGTTTTACCGGGTGCTGGGTACCCAGGGTGAGGGCAATGGGCTGGGCTTGGCCATTGCCGATGAAATTGCCAGAGTCCATAAAACGCAGCTGATTCTTGCTGACGCCAGACCAGACTTGTCAGAGCCGCGCGGCCTGCGGGTGTGCCTGGTGCTGCAGCAGGAAAACCTGCACACCACAGCAGCTTGAAAACCACCGCATGCCTGTGAGAGAATCATTTGCATACGTATTTAGCTGTTTGTGACAACCCTCAATCTTCTAATTCCTTCCACACCCATCTATGTCCGACCTAGCGCTTGATGCCGACACTCTCCCAAACGGCTTAGCTGACACGCGCTCCGTGCGCAAGCGGCCCAAGCCGGGCGAGCGTCGGGTGCAAATCTTGCAGGCGCTGGCTACCATGCTTGAGCAGCCCGGTGCTGAGCGCATCACCACATCGGCTCTGGCCGCCAGGCTGGAAGTAAGTGAGGCCGCACTTTACCGCCACTTTGCCAGCAAGGCGCAAATGTTTGAAGGCCTGATCGAGTTCATCGAGCAAAGCGTTTTCACGCTCGTCAACCAGATTGCCGAACGTGAGCCCAACCCAGCCGCTCGTACCCGCCGCCTGGTGCTGATGGTGCTGCAATTTGCCGAGAAAAACCCAGGCATGACCCGCGTGATGGTGGGCGACGCCCTGGTGTTTGAAAACGACCGCTTGCAAGAGCGCATGAACCAGTTTTTTGACAAACTGGAATCCAGCCTGAAGCAAAGCCTGCGCGATGCCGCCAGCGCCAGCGGCGCAGCTACGCCAACCGTTGATGCACAAGTCAGGGCATCGGTGGCGGTCGCCTTCATGGTTGGTCGCTTGCAGCGCTTTGCACGCTCAGGCTTCAAGCGTCTGCCGTCAGAGCATCTTGAGGCCAGCCTGGCGATGATTCTTTCTTGATCGACAACCTGTGTCATTGGATTTTGCTATATTTTTAATAGCTTGTTAAGTTCGTATTAACTGGGCTATAGGCATTTTTAACATGTAAATGGTAACTACTTGGCTCCCTACTCCTTCCCCCGGTAGGGGAGGGAGCAAGGCAACCACACCTGAGTAGTTACTGTAGATGTGCCGTGCTGTAGCTGGTGACGTGTTTCAACACGAATGCTGTTTTATTGACCTGTCCGTTGCTCAAGCCACTTTTTGTTTGACACCTCAGAGGAAAGCTTTTATGAAACTCGTTCGCTATGGCAACCCCGGCAAAGAAAAGCCTGGTCTGATAGACGCTGACGGCAAATTGCGTGACCTGAGTAAACACATCAAAGACATTGGTCCGGCTCAGCTCAGTGACGCGGCTTTGGCCAAACTGCGCAAAATTAAAACCGTCAGCCTGCCGCTCGTCAAAGGTTCGCCCCGCATGGGTTGCCCGGTGGTGGGTACGCCCAAGTTCATCGCCATCGGTTTGAACTATGCCGACCATGCGGCCGAGTCCGGCATGCCGATTCCCAAAGAGCCGGTTGTTTTCATGAAGGCAACCAGTTGTATTCAGGGCCCAAATGACCCTGTCATGCTGCCCAAGGGTTCGGTAAAAACTGACTGGGAAGTCGAGTTGGGTGTGGTGATTGGCACACGCGCACGCTACGTCTCACAAGAGGATGCACTCAACCATGTGGCGGGCTACTGCACCATCAATGATGTGAGCGAGCGCGAGTTTCAAATCGAGCGCGGTGGCACCTGGGACA
>JAYVPR010000257.1:0-6515 GCA_043757245.1 Polaromonas sp.
TCTTCGAGCCTACGCAGTGTCTGGCGGTCGATTTGCGGCCATTTCGGCCCCTGCTTCGTCACCGATAGCGGGGCTATCGGATCCTCACCAGTGACCAAACTGACTCGCAACTCGCCTCGCCATACACCTGCGTCCTAATAGACAATCTCGGTTAAAACAAACTCACAAAATATCAACCATGAGACAAGACCCTTTAACTGCCGTGCCGCGTCGTTTTTGGCTGGTCGCCTTGATATCCAGTGCTGCAGCTGCATTGCTTGCCTCATGCAAAACTGCGCCACCCGCGCCACCCGAGCCGCCCGAGCCGCCTGCACCAGCACCAGCAAAATCCGTAGCACCCGTGGCTGAGCCCTCATCGCCTGTGATCGGACCCATCCCGAGCACACAAGGGTCTGCCCGCTCCTCGGCTGCCACCACGCCCAAAGGCTACCGCGAAGACGGCGCCACTCACCTGTACGGCCTGAATGCTGAACGCATCTTCAAGGGCAGAATGCCGCCTTTGCTGTATGCGATTGGCGTACTGAATGTAGAGATTGACCGCGTAGGTCGGGTCACGCGCCTGGACTGGATGCGCGCGCCCAAGCATGCGCCTGAAGTTGTTGCCGAAATTGAGCGAACTGTACGTAGCGCCTCGCCCTTTCCGGCGCCTGCGCGCATGGGCAAGGTGGTGTATACCGACACCTGGCTGTGGCACAAAAGCGGCCAGTTTCAGCTGGACACACTGACTGAAGGCCAGAACTAGAGCCGTTCCTAGCAGCCCCTCCCTAGCTGCCCCGATAAGTCGAATAGCTCCACGGGCTAACCAACAACGGCACGTGGTAGTGCGCACCCACATCCGCCACACCAAAGTCAATGCTGACTGCGTTTAAAAAATTCGGCTCAGGCAGCACCACGCCGCGCGTCTTGAAGTAAGCTGCCACGTCGAACACCAGGCGGTAGGTTCCAACTTTTAACGAGGCGCTGTCATACAGCAAGCCATCCGGGTTGCGGCCATCGCTGTTCAAAATGAACTGCTTGACGATCGTTGCAATGCCGCCGCTGGTGGTGCATAACGAAACCGCCATGCCGCTGGCGGGTACGCCGTGCATGGTGTCCAGTACGTGTGTGCTCAGTCCCATGGTGCAAGATTCCAAATAAGGTTCATAAGAAACCGACAGGTTAAAAAGTCACAGACTCGCCGATAATTTGGTGAATGATAGCTGCCGAGTAACGCAGTATGGTGATACTTTTTCATTTTTAGCAAACACCCAAGATCATGACCACAACCCCTTACTCATGCAACCCAGGCTACCCACGCGATCTGGCAGGCTATGGCCGCCACCCACCGCACGCCGAATGGCCGGGAAGGGCTCGTATCGCTGTGCAGTTTGTACTGAACTTCGAGGAAGGCGCTGAAAACTCTGTACTGCATGGCGATGCCGGATCAGAGCAGTTTTTGTCTGAAATGTTTAACCCCAGCGCCTTTGCCGACCGGCACCTGAGCATGGAAAGCATTTACGAATACGGCTCACGCGCAGGTGTGTGGCGCATCCTGCGCGAGTTTGAAAAACGCCAATTGCCATTGACCGTGTTCGGCGTCGGTATGGCCTTGCAACGCGCACCAGACGTGGCTCAGGCCTTCGTTGAACTTGGCCACGAAATCGCTTGCCACGGCTGGCGCTGGATCAACTACCAGCAAGTCGATGTTGACACCGAGCGCGAGCACATGCGCCTGGGGCTTGATGCGATAGAAAAAATGACCGGACACAAACCTCTGGGCTGGTACACCGGGCGCGACAGCCCCAACACGCGTCGCCTGCTGGCAGACGAAGGCAGTACAAGCTACGACAGCGACTATTACGGCGACGACTTGCCGCTGTGGATGAACATTGAGCGCACTGACGGCGTGCTGGTGCCAAGGCTGGTCGTGCCCTACACGCTGGACACCAACGACATGCGGTTTTCATCGGCCCAAGGCTTCGCCCAAGCAGAAGATTTTTTCATCTACCTGCGTGACAGCTTTGATGCGCTGTATGCAGAAGGCGACCCGGCCGGATTGAACCGACCCAAAATGCTCAGTGTTGGCATGCACTGCCGCTTGCTGGGTCGGCCGGGGCGTATTGTGGCGCTGCAAAAATTTTTGGATCATATTGAAAAGCATGCAAATGTCTGGGTTTGCCGCCGTATCGAGATTGCGCAGCATTGGCAAACTACCCACCCTTTTAAGGCCATAACACCATGAGCAAAACACCGTGAGTAACTCAGTCAATATTCCCATAACCATCACGCTGGACCAAGTCAACCAGGCCAGCGCAGCAGAAGCGCTGGCGCTGCTGGACGGCTTGTACGAACACTCACCGTGGATAGCCAGCAAAGCACTTGAAGCGCGGCCTTTTCAATCGCTCGCGCACTTGAAGTACGTGATGGTAACGGTCTTGAAAGATGCGGGTAACCAGGCGCAACTCGATTTGATACGAGCCCACCCGGAGCTGGCGGGCAAAGCAATGCTCAGCCTGAGCCTGACCGCTGAATCAACGCACGAGCAAAATACGGCTGGGTTGACGCAATGCACGCCTGAAGAATTCGCCACCATTCAACAACTGAACGCCGACTACAACGCCAAGTTTGGTTTTCCGTTCATTTTGGCGGTGCGCGGCACGCGCGGTAGCGGCTTGACCAAGCAGCAGATCATCAGCACCTTTGCCCGCCGGCTGAACAACCAACCCGAGTTCGAGAAGGCCGAGTGCCTGCGCAATATTCACCGCGTGGTTGAACTGCGGCTGAACGACAAGTTTGGCATGCAACCCGCGCTGGGCAATACGCAGTGGGACTGGCATGAAGCCATGGCCGAATACAGCGATGAAGGCTACAAAGAAAATGGCCAGCTCACCGTCACGTATTTGACCAACGCACACCGCTCCTGCGCAGCTTTCTTAAAGAGCAAGATGCATGAATGCGGGTTTGACGAAGTGAGCATCGACGCGGTGGGCAACGTGGTGGGCATCTACAAGGCGCTGGTGCCCAACGCCAAAACATTGTTGACGGGCAGCCACTACGACACGGTTCGCAACGGCGGAAAATACGATGGACGCCTGGGCATTTTGACGCCCATGATGTGTGTGCAGCACTTGCATACCCAGGGCAAGCGTTTGCCTTTCAACATTGAAGTGGTGGGTTTTGCCGAAGAAGAAGGCCAGCGTTACAAAGCCACGTTTTTGGGCTCTGGCTCGCTACTGGGCGACTTCAAACCAGAATGGCTGGACCAAAAAGACGCAGACGGCATCACCATGCGGCAAGCCATGTCCGACGCAGGTTTGAATATTGCAGATATCCCTCTCATTAAGCGCGACCCGGCGGCGTATTTGGGTTTTATTGAAGTCCACATTGAGCAAGGCCCGGTGCTGAATGCTCTGGATATCCCGCTCGGTATCGTGACATCCATCAACGGCAGCGTGCGCTATTTGTGTGAGACCACCGGCTTGGCCAGCCACGCAGGCACCACGCCCATGGCCACGCGCCGTGATGCAGCCACAGCGGCTGCCGAGGTGGCGCTGTATGTTGAAAAGCGTGCCGCGCAAGATGCGGATTCGGTGGGCACGGTGGGCATGTTGAATGTGCCCAGTGGCTCCATCAACGTGGTGCCTGGACGTTGCCTCTTTTCGCTCGATTTGCGCGCTCCAATCGATGCACAACGCGATAGACTGGCCAACGATGTACTGGCTGAAATCAAAGCCATTTGCGAACGGCGCGGCGTCGCAGTGGCAGTGGAGTTGACCGAAAGCGCCGCAGCAGCCCCCAGCGCGCCAGCGTGGCAACAGCGCTGGGAAACCGCGGTGCGGGCACTGGGTGTGCCGCTGCACACCATGCCCAGCGGTGCAGGCCATGACGCGATGAAGCTGCACAAAATCATGCCGCAAGCCATGCTGTTTGTGCGGGGTCAAAATTCAGGCATCAGCCACAACCCGCTGGAAAGCACCACCAGCGACGACATTCAGTTGTGCATTGAAGCCTTCACCCATTTACTGCACCAATTAGCCAAAGAACCACCGTGACCAACTACCAAAAAATTGACAACTGGATTGACGAACATTTCGATGAGCAGGTGGCGTTTTTACAGGCGCTGATTCGCGTACCCACAGACACACCCCCTGGCAACAACGCGCCGCATGCAGACCGTACTGCCGAGCTGCTGCAGGCCATGGGTCTGGATGCCGAAAAATACCCCGTGCCACAAGCTGAAGTCCACGCTACAGGGCTTGAGTCGATCACCAACCTGATCGTGCGCAGACAGTACGGCAGCAAGGGCGAAGGCATCACCGTGCTGCTCAATGCCCACGGCGACGTGGTGCCGCCCGGCGAAGGCTGGACCCATGACCCGTATGGCGGCGAGATTGAAAACGGCAACATCTATGGTCGCGCAGCCGCAGTCAGCAAGTGCGATTTTTCAACCTTTGCTTTTGCGCTGCGCGCACTTGAAGCCGTGGCCAAACCCAACAAAGGGAGCGTGGAGCTGCTGTTTACCTATGACGAAGAATTTGGCGGTGAAGTCGGCCCGGCCTGGCTGCTCAAGCACCAGATTATCAAACCCGATTTGATGATCGCCGCAGGCTTTAGCTACCAGGTGATTACCGCGCATAACGGCTGTCTTCAAATGGAAGTGACGGTTCACGGCAAGATGGCTCATGCCGCTATTCCCGATTCAGGCATTGACGCACTACAGGCGGCCAACCGCATATTGACGACGCTGTACGCGCAAAACACGCTGTACAAACAGATCACCTCCAACGTTGAGGGCATCACCCACCCGTACCTGAACGTTGGCACGATTGAAGGCGGCACCAACACCAATGTGGTCCCAGGCCGTGTGACTTTCAAACTGGATCGGCGCATGATCCCGGAAGAAAATCCGGCCGACGTTGAGGCCACGCTACGCAAAATCATCAGCCAGACCGCTGCGCTAACACCCGGCGTTTCGGTCGATATCAAGCGCATTTTGCTGGCTCGTGCCATGCAGCCGCTACCGGGCAGCAAGCCGCTGGTTGAGAGCCTGCAAAAGCATGGCCAGGCAATCTTCGGTGAGCCCATCCCCGCGCTGGGTACCCCGCTTTACACCGATGTGCGGCTGTTTTGCGAGGTGGGTATTCCCGGCGTGATTTACGGTGCTGGCCCGCGCACGGTGCTGGAGTCGCACGCCAAACGCGCGGACGAACGGTTGGCACTCGTTGATCTGCGCCGGGCCACCAAAGTCGTGGCGCGGGCGCTGAGCGACTTGTTGGCCTGAAAAACTAGCAGCCAGTACCAAGCTGGGCGACACCCGGGTATTCACCGGGCTGTTTTGTGTGCAGGTAACATTCATACGCCCCAATATGCCCCGAAAATAGAGGCTTGATTGGTGCATGTCGGCAGCGGGCAGCGATCCACGGGCACTGATTTTGCTTACTTAGTCAAGACAAACCATTGCCAGCCTTGCCTGCCTTCATTTCACTTTCCATCTGGAGCTTTTTCATGATCAAACGCGCATTCATCAAAACCACTGCCGCACTGGCACTTGTGGCCGCCTTCGGCTCTGCCCAAGCGCAAAACACACCGATTAAATTCCAGCTCGACTGGCGCTTTGAAGGCCCTGCGGCGCTGTTTTTGACGCCAACCGCCAAAGGCTATTTCAAGGACGCCAAGCTCGACGTGACGGTTGACGCAGGCAACGGCTCGGGCGCCGCCGTCACACGTGTGGCTTCAGGTACCTATGACATGGGTTTTGCTGACCTGGCGGCGCTGATGGAATTTCACGCCAACAACCCGGACGCACCCAACAAGCCCGTGGCTGTGATGGTGGTTTACAACAACACGCCAGCGTCTGTCATGGCACTGAAAAAATCCGGTATCAAAACCAGCGCCGATTTAAGCGGTAAAAAGTTCGGTGCACCGGTGTTTGACGCGGGCCGCCGCGCGTTTCCGATTTTTGCCAAGGCCAACAATGTGACGGGCGTGCAGTGGACAGCCATGGACCCACCCCTGCGCGAGACCATGCTGGCGCGCGGCGATGTGGATGCCATCACCGGCTTTACGTTTACCTCCCTGCTGAACCTGGAAGCACGCGGTGTGAAGGCTGAAGACGTGGTGGTCATCCCCTACGCTGACAACGGCGTGAAACTGTACGGCAACGTCATCATTGCCACGCCCAAGCTGATCAAAGAAAACCCGGCCGCTGTCAAAGCGTTTTTGTTGGCCTTCACCAAGGGCGCAAAAGAAGTCATAGCCAACCCGGCAGCCGCCATCAACGACGTGAAAGCGCGTGACGGCATCATCAACGTTGAGTTGGAAACCCGCCGCTTAAAACTCGCGATTGACACCGTCATCAACAGCCCGGACGCACGCGCTGAAGGCTTTGGCCAGATCAAAGGCCCGCGCCTGTCCCTGATGGCATCACAAGTGTCGGACGCCTTTGCCACCAAGTCACGCGTGAACCCTGATGCGGTTTGGAATGGTTCTTTTTTGCCAACGGTGGCTGAGCTGAACATTTTGCCAAAGAAGTAAGT
>JAYVPR010000258.1:0-6515 GCA_043757245.1 Polaromonas sp.
GCGCTCTGAAATGCGCACCGGTGAAGTCATCACCGCTGAAGTCGTTCGCATCGACCACAACCACGTCGTTGTCAACGCCGGACTGAAGTCCGAGGCCTACGTGCCGCTCGAAGAATTCAAAAACGACCAAGGCGAGCTCGAAGTTCAAGTCGGTGACTTTGTGTCCGTCGCCATTGACTCGGTTGAAAACGGCTATGGCGACACCCTGCTGTCGCGCGACAAAGCCAAGCGCCTAGCCTCATGGATGAGTCTGGAAAAAGCCCTCGAATCTGGCGAGTTTGTCACTGGGCAGACCAGCGGCAAAGTCAAAGGTGGCCTGACTGTTCTGGTCAACGGCATCCGCGCCTTCCTGCCTGGTTCGCTCATCGACACCCGCCCCATCAAGGACTTGTCTCCGTACGAGAACAAGACCATGGAATTCAAAGTCATCAAGCTGGACCGCAAGCGCAACAACGTTGTGCTGTCACGACGTGCCGTGGTCGAAGCATCGATGGGCGAAGAGCGCGCTAAGCTGATGGAAACCCTCAAAGAAGGTTCATCTGTCAAAGGCGTGGTCAAGAACATCACCGAATACGGTGCCTTCGTTGACCTCGGCGGTATCGACGGTCTGCTGCACATTACCGACATGGCATGGCGCCGCGTGCGTCATCCAAGCGAAGTGGTGACGGCTGGCCAGGAAATTGTGGCCAAAATTCTCAAGTTCGACACGGAGAAAAACCGCGTGTCACTGGGCTTGAAGCAAATGGGCGACGACCCGTGGATGGGCGTGAACCGCCGCTACCCACAAAGCACGCGCCTGTTCGGCAAGATCACCAACATCGCCGACTACGGCGCGTTTCTTGAACTCGAGCCAGGCATTGAAGGCCTTGTCCACGTGTCAGAGATGGACTGGACCAACAAAAACGTCGCACCTAACAAACTCGTGGCTCTAGGCGATGAAGTCGAAGTCATGGTCTTGGAAATCGACGAAGACAAGCGCCGTATCAGCTTGGGCATGAAGCAGTGCAAGGCCAACCCATGGCAAGAATTTGCAGTCGACACCAAACGCGGTGACCGCGTCAAGGGCCCGATCAAATCCATCACCGACTTTGGCGTATTCGTCGGCCTGGCTGCTGGTATTGACGGCTTGGTGCATTTGTCTGACCTGTCATGGAACGAGCCCGGCGAGACCGCCGTGCGCAACTACAAAAAGGGCCAGGAAGTCGAAGCGATTGTGCTGGCCGTTGATGTCGATCGCGAGCGTATTTCCCTCGGTATCAAGCAGCTCGACTCTGACCCGTTCACCACGTTTGTGTCGATCAACGACAAAGGCGCGATTGTGACTGGCAAGGTCAAGACTGTAGATGCCAAAGGTGCTGAGATTGACCTTGGTGAAGACATCATTGGCTACCTGCGCGCTAGCGAAATCAGCCGTGACCGCGTTGAAGACGCACGCAACGTGCTCAAAGAAGGCGACGAAGTCTCTGCTGTGGTGGTGAACGTGGATCGCAAGACCCGCAATATCCAGCTGTCAGTCAAGGCCAAGGACAATGCAGACCAGCAAGAAGCCATGGCCACATTGAGTCAGCAGTCTGCCAAAGAAAGCTCTGGCTTGACCAACCTTGGCGCACTGCTGCGTGCCAAGATGGACAACGAAAGCAAGTAGTTTTGCGGGACAGACCAGACGACGCAGCAAAGCTGCCCGTCTGCTCTGTCCCCAAACTGATCAATCCCCGCTCCCATGACCCGAAGCGACCTAGTAGAAGAACTGGCTAACAAGTTTGGTCAGCTCACGCATCGCGATGCTGAATATGCCGTCAAGACCATTCTTGACGCTGTTAGCGATGCATTGGTGCGCGGCCATCGGATCGAAATTCGAGGCTTTGGCAGTTTTTCTGTTAACCGTCGCCCGCCACGTATGGGACGCAACCCACGTTCTGGCGAAAGCGTGGCGATTCCCGAAAAGCGGGTACCACATTTCAAGCCTGGCAAGGCACTGCGTGAAGCCGTTGATGCGCGTACCGAGGCATTGCTGACAACGCAGGCAGCCAAGCCCGCCATGTGAAGCTGGCGCCTGCTTTGGCTGGCTACAATTAAACAGCTGGCCCCGATAGGCTGCTTTTAAGTGAACTACATAAAGTGAACTACATAAAGTGAACTACATAATGTGGCTGCTCAAAGCAGCCATTTTTTTTACGCTTTTCGCTTTTGCGCTGAATAACCAGCAAGCTGTTGCTGTGAATTTCTTTTTTGGCACATTCTGGAAAGCCCCTTTGGTGCTGGTCGTTCTGACCGCCTTTGGCATCGGCTTGGCCCTCGGCGTGTTGCTGATGATGCCGCGCTGGTGGAAAAAGCGCACATTACAAGCCAATCCTTTACAACTGCAAAGCGTCGTAGCATCCACCGAGCGCAGCAACAACTCACCCTTAGTGCCCCCTGAAAGCTCAGGCATCCCTCGACATGGACTTTGACTTCACCTGGATTTTGCTGGGCCTACCGATTGCTTTTACGCTGGGCTGGCTGGCATCTCGTGCAGATTTACGCCAGCTCAGGATTGAAAACCGACAAGCTCCAAAAGCCTACTTTCGCGGCCTTAATTTTCTTCTCAATGAGCAGCAAGACCAAGCCATTGATGCGTTCATCGAAGCTGTGCAGAACGATCCTGACACCTCAGAGCTGCACTTCGCGTTGGGCAATCTTTTTCGTCGACGTGGTGAATATGATCGCGCTGTACGTGTCCACGAGCACCTGTTGCAACGCGGTGATTTGCCGCAGCTTGAGCACGACCGCGCACAACATGCATTGTCACTCGACTACCTCAAAGCCGGCCTGCTCGACCGTGCAGAAACTGCGTTACGCAAACTTGAAGGCACCAGCTTCGAAGAAGAAGCACGCTTGGCGCTGTTATCAATTTATGAGCGCACACGCGACTGGCAACATGCCACCGATATTGCCAGCAAACTGAACAGCGCCGGACATGCCAGCTTCACGAACCGGCAGGCCCACTACTTGTGCGAGCAAGCCAACGCCTTGGTGGCCACAGGCGACGCCGCCCAAGCCTTGAGCCTGGTTGAACTTGCCTGTAACACCGCTGCGGCATCCGCCAGACCGTTGCTTGACCTAGCCAAACTTCAAGTGCAACGCAACCAGTCACAAGCGGCCCTCGACATGCTTATCAAACTAGGAAAAGCTGCGCCTCAGGCCATACCTTTAGCAGCGGGTTTGCTTGTTACTATTGCGCAAAATGATGGGCTGTACACGCCGGTAATGGCACTGCTCAAAGCACATTACCAGCGAACACCTTCAGTGGATGTGATGGACGCGATTGCCAAGTTGGAAAAAAACCCCGCTGTAAGCCGCCAAGGCTATATTCAGCACCTAGAAACAGAAATATCACTTGTCGCCGCAGCCCGTTGGGTGGCTGGTGAAACGCTGACGAACCCGGCCGAAGAGCACAATCATCAGTTGGTGCAGCGTGCACTCGACCAGGCCACCAAACCCCTGATGCGCTACCGCTGCGCCGCGTGCGGTTTTGAGGCCACCCAGCACTTTTGGCACTGCCCCGGCTGCCAGGCCTGGGACAGTTACCCGGCCCGCCGCATCGAAGAATTATGAACATCCCCATGGCTGCGCTTCGCTTGCCCTGCCCCTTTGCAGGGGGCAGACACCAGCGGCCCGGCTAAGCCGGTTCCACGGCGTCTGCTTGAATAAGAAGTTACACACATGACAACACATTCAATTTTGTCTCTTGAACAGCTTGCGAAAGCCCGCGTGCTGGTGGTCGGTGATGCCATGCTAGACCGCTACTGGTACGGCGTGGTAGAACGCATTTCACCCGAAGCGCCCGTACCGGTGGTGCGCGTGACTCGTACCGAAGAGCGTGTTGGCGGTGCGGCCAACGTGGCCAGTAACATCGTGGCCCTTGGTGCCCAGGCGTCCCTGCTGACAGTGGTAGGCGACGATGAAGCCAGCCATCAGCTGGAAAAGCTGGTCGCGAACGCAGGTATCTTGCCTTATTTCGGCCGTGATGCCAAGCTTAAAACAACCGTCAAATTGCGCGTGATTGGCCGCCAGCAACAACTGATTCGGCTTGATTTTGAAAACACGCCAGAAAACGAGATGCTGGCCTCCCAGTCCAGTACGTTTAAAAAGCTCTGCCCCACGCATGATGCGGTTTTATTTTCAGACTACGGCAAAGGTTGCCTGACCCACATCAGCACCATGATTGATCACGCCAAAGCCGCTGGCAAGGTGGTGCTGGTTGACCCCAAAGGCTCGGACTACGGCCGCTACAAAAATGCCAGCATCATCACGCCAAACCGTACCGAGCTAGAGCAAGTCATCGGCACCTGGACGACCGAGGCAGAGCTGCAAACCAAAGCCCACCAGCTGCGCACATCGCTCAACCTGCAGGCTCTGCTGCTCACCCGCAGCGAGGCGGGTATGACCCTGTTTGACGCGCAGGGCCAACTGCATGTGCCGGCCGTCGCACGTGAAGTGTTTGATGTCACGGGCGCGGGCGATACCGTCATCGCCACACTTGCCACCCTGACCGCGGCGGGCATGAGCCTACGCGATGCCGTGCCGATTGCCAACCAGGCCGGCGGGATTGTGGTCGGTAAATTTGGTACTGCGACTGTTAGTTTTGAAGAGCTGTTCAGCACCATCCGTTAAAGGAATCAACTCATGAAAATCGTCGTTACGGGCGCAGCCGGTTTCATCGGCAGCAACCTCATCAAAGGCTTGAATGCACACGGCATAGACAACATCATTGCTGTTGACGACCTGACCGAAGCCGACAAGTTTAAAAACCTGGCTGACCTGCAAATTGCAGATTATGTGGATGCCGACGATTTTTATGACCTGTTTGCCGAAGCTGCGTTTGGCGATGTCGAAGCGGTGTTTCATGAAGGTGCCTGCAGCGACACCATGGAGCCCGACGGCAAGTACATGATGGACAACAACTACACGTTGTCGTGCGAGTTGTTTCATGCCTGCCAGGATCAAGGCACAAGGCTGCTGTATGCGTCATCAGCCGCAACCTATGGCAGTTCTAACGCCTTCAGCGAATTGCCTGAATTTGAAAAGCCGCTCAATGTTTACGGCTACTCCAAGCTGCTGTTTGACCAGCGCCTCCGGCGCGACCTTGGCATTGGGTTTGAAAACGCAACCACCCAGGTTGCTGGCTTCAGGTACTTCAACGTTTACGGTCCCCGCGAGCAGCACAAGGGCCGCATGGCCAGCGTGGCCTTTCACCAATTCAACCAGTTCCAGGCTGACGGCAAGGTCAAATTATTTGGTGAATACGGTGGTTATGGTCCCGGGGGCCAGATGCGCGACTTTGTGTTTATTGACGACGTTGTAGCGGTTAATTTGTGGTTTTTAGACCATCCTGAGAAATCTGGCATTTTTAACCTCGGCACTGGCAAGGCACAGCCTTTTAATGACGTGGCCATCAGCGTGATCAACGCCCTGCGTCAACAACAAAACGAAGCGCCGCTCAGCATCGAAGAAGCCGCGCGCGGCGGTTTGATTGACTACATCGCCTTTCCGCCTGCACTGGTCGGCAAATACCAAAGTTACACCCAGGCCGACCTCCGCGCACTGCGCGCCGCAGGTTGCGATCATGATTTTTCCGACGTTCAAACGGGTGTGGCCGCGTACATGCAGTCGCTAAGTTCAGAATAAGCACACAGTAAGTACGCAATAAATTACCGACTTCAGGGTATTCACCCGTCATTTAGTCAAATCTCAGTCAACCCCGCTGTGTTTCGACCGTTGTAACAGTGATCTTCATCGTTTTGAGGGGGGTCACCCGGGTATTACATTCCAACCAACTATTTGAGGAATTTTTTCATGTTCAAGAAATTGCTGGCGTTTTTCGCCGCCATGACCGTCGCTGTTGCCTTTGCAGCGGTTGACGTCAACAAAGCCACCCCTGCCGAGTTAGATGGCATCAAGGGCATTGGTCCCGCCATCTCTGGCAAGATCGTCGATGAGCGCAAAAAAGGCAACTTCAAAAGCTGGGAAGATTTCATTGCGCGCGTCAAAGGCATCGGCGAAGGCAATGCCGCCAAGTTCTCCGCTGAAGGCCTGACTGTCGGCGGCGCTGGCTACAAAGGCGCTGCTGCTGCACCCGCCGCCAAAGCTGATGCCAAGCCTGCTGCTGCTCCACCTGCTGCTGCCGCCGCCGCTAAGTCTGATGCCAAGCCAGTAGCTGCCGTCGCGCCTGCCGCTGCCAAGGACGAGAAAAAAGACCCGAAAGCTGACGTCAAAGCCAAAAAAGATGCTGACGTAAAAGCCAAGCCCGATGCAAAAGCCGACGCTGCCAAACTAGCTGCCAGCGCAGCCAAAAAGTAAACGTCTCACCAGCTCAATGGATTTTTTGTGTATTTTTAAGTGATTCTAACTACTATTTAGTTTTTAGCCCAATAAATATAAGCAGCAGGCAAAGTCATCTTGAATCCGGCGTGTAAGCGGTAAACATAGTGTCCACGAAACAAACAAGTGGACACTATGGAAACGAAGAGAGTGGC
>JAYVPR010000259.1:0-6504 GCA_043757245.1 Polaromonas sp.
TTTCCAGATCATCCGTGCACTTTGTCGGCTTCGCTAGCCGTACGTTTGTACTGTCGTCGCTTCGCCTTCGCGTTCACGAATGATCTGGAAATGGAATTACTTGCCCATTAACTGGGTCAGCTTGTCGGCTTCAAACGTGCATTCAAGCGCCGCATCACTCGGAACGCAATCTTTACCGTTGCCGTTTTTAGACAGCTTTTCAATCGCCTGCCAAAGCAGCGCAATCTGCTGCTCTTGTGTCGATGCATTGTCGATCAAACCCTTCATGGCTTGGGACACCGGGTCGTCATCGAGTGTGATGCCGTAGGCTGAAAACGCAGTCGGCGTCACGTCTGCCGAAGCGTCGGTTTTAGACGGAATGATGCGCGCCGGAATGCCGACTGCCGTCGCCCCAGCAGGCACGGGTTTGATGACCACGGCGTTGCTGCCAATCTTGGCCCCATCACCCACCAAAAACCCGCCCAGCACCTTGGCCCCAGCACTGACGACCACGTTTTTACCCAGCGTGGGGTGTCGCTTGGCGCCTTTGTAGAGCGACGTGCCGCCCAGAGTCACGCCCTGGTAAATGGTGCAGCCGTCGCCAATCTCGGCGGTTTCGCCCACCACCACACCCATGGCGTGGTCAAAAAACACACAACTGCCAATTTTTGCGCCGGGGTGAATTTCAATACCCGTCAGCCCGCGCGCGACATGCGAGATAAAGCGCCCCAGCCATTTGAAGCCGTTGTGCCAGCACCAATGCGCGCGGCGGTGCAGCACCAGTGCATGCAGGCCGGGGTAGCAGGTCAACACCTCCCAGGTGGTGCGGGCGGCCGGGTCGCGGTCAAGAATGCAGGCAATGTCTGAGCGGAGTCTGGAAAACATGTAGATAGTTTAGTGGTCAGTTTCGATGTTCGCTGGCGGCGATCGTTTCAGTATCATCTTCGCAATGCCTCGCAAAATATGGATTTCTTCCGGGCTCAGTTGCGCACGGTTCACCAGTTGGTTCAGGCGCGGCATGAGCTTTTTTGGTGCGGCAGGGTCTAAAAAGTCAATCGCCACCAAAGCCTCTTGCAGGTGTTTGAGCATACCTGCGACTTGCTTTGCATCGGCCAGTTTTACGTCGGCCAATTTGGCTTCAGCCGCGGCAGGGTGCACTGCAAATCCACCCAAGGCCTCACGCCAGTCATAGGCAATCAGCTGCACCGCCGCGCCCAGGTTGAGCGAGCCAAAGTTCGGGTCAGTCGGAATACTCAAAGCCACATGACAGCGGTACACATCTTCGTTTTGCCTGCCAAAGCGTTCAGAGCCAAACAAAAAGGCCACACCCTCGGGGTTTTTTCTTGCTCCTTCCCCTTCCGGGGGAAGGCTGGGATGGGGGCATGCGCGATGCTGTCCTTCTTTCTGCACGTGCCCCCACCCCAGCCCTCCCCCGGAAGGGGAGGGAGTAATGCCATTTATTTGCTGTGTAACCATCATTTTTGAGCTATTTTCATCTAACAAATTGGCATTCAGACCAACCGATACGCGCTCAATAAGCTCCTGATTTAATAGCAATTTGAAATGCGCACGTGGCGCCATGGTGGGCGGGCCAAAGTCGCGCGGTGTCATGGCTGTGGCGCACAGGTGGGTCATGTCGTCGAGGGCGTCATCCAGCGTGTCAACAATCCGCGCGCTGTTCAAAACGTCCAGCGCGCCACTGGCCCGCTGAATGGTTTCTTCCCGCCGGAGCACGTTGGCCCAACGCGGGGCTACCAGCACCAGGTCGTCAAACCCCATAACTTTCATTGCGCGCGCCGCAGCACCCACATTGCCTGCGTGGCTGGTGTTGATAAGGATAAAACGGGTTTTCAAGGGAAGTACAGCAATTTCAGTGCAGGGCGGCAAGGTAAAATGGTTATTGTCGCTTCCCCCGATTGTCGGATTACAGCTTTTCCCGTTCTTTCCCACCTCTATGTCAGCAAATCTCCACCCCATGCTCAATGTGGCCATCAAGGCCGCACGCGCCGCTGGCGCCATCATCAACCGCGCTGCGCTTGACGTTGAATCGGTTCGCATCTCGACCAAGCAAATCAATGATTTCGTCACCGACATCGACCAAAAAGCCGAGGCGGTAATCATCGAGACTTTGCTGACCGCCTACCCCACTCACGGCATCCTCGCCGAAGAATCAGGCAGCGAGCATGGCGTGCAAGGCTCTGATTTTGTCTGGATCATTGACCCGCTGGACGGCACGACAAACTTTATTCACGGCTTTCCGGTGTATTGCGTTTCCATTGCGCTGGCCGTCAAAGGCAAAGTCGAGCAAGCTGTGGTGTATGACCCTAGCCGCAACGATATGTTTTGCGCCACCAAGGGCCGTGGCGCGTACATGAACGACCGCCGCATTCGCGTGTCCAAGCGCACCCGCCTGCAAGAGTGCCTGATATCCACCGGCTTTCCGTACCAGCCAGGCAACAAGCTCAAGCAGCACCTAGCGATGCTGGGCGAAATCATCAGCCAGACCGCTGGTGTTCGCCGACCCGGTGCTGCAGCGCTAGATTTGGCTTATGTGGCCGCAGGCTTTAGCGATGGATTTTTTGAAAGCGACCTGAAACCATGGGACGTGGCGGCTGGCTCACTCTTGATCACTGAAGCAGGCGGACTGGTTGGCAACTACACCGGTGAGTCAGACTTTTTGCACGTTGGCGAATGCGTAGCCGCCAACCCGCGCATCTACGGGCAAATGGTCACGACGCTGGCCAAATACAGCCAGTTTGAAGCTGCGCCGAAGCCGAAGAAAACATCGGTTGGCAGGGCAGTGGTGGATGCAGCCGAAGATACGACTGTTGAAACCGCTTTTGTAGCCGCAAAGCCCACTTTGACTGCCAAACCGCGCCGTATCAAACCCGCGCAGGTTGCTGCGCCTGACGCGCCGTTTTAATCGGCTTCACAAGAGTACATTTAATACGGACAATAGCCGTATGATAAAATTTCTACTTTTGGAATCTTGATGAACACCGCCACCCTCAAGCAAGCCCGCATGGAGCTGAAAACCACTGAAGATATCAAAGACATGATTTCTCAGGCGGCCGCCCTGCTGGGCTTGGATTCCACATCGTTTGTACTGGGTCTGGCAGCTGAAAAGGCGCGTGAAGTGCTGTCCAAGCACTCGGTCATCAAGCTCAGCCTGGAAGGCCAAAAACGCTTTGCGGAGTTGTCTAAAAACCCGCCGCCATCTACAGCAGCCATGAAAAAGCTCAAGAATTTGCCTGACTTCGCGCAGCGTTTGTCATGATGACGCAAACGTCATGAATTTTGAGCTGGGTATTTTTGACCCGGATGTGACGTATTTTGAACAAAAAAAATTTGACTGTGAACATGCAGTCATCAACAAATTTGTCAGCGGCAGCCTGAAGCAGCAGGTCAAAAAAAATACCAGCGTTGCCTACGTTCTGACCGACCCAGCAGCCAACGACCGTTTCATTGGCTTTTTTACCCTTGTCATGTCTTGTATCGACAACGCCGCGCTCGCGCCATTCGCATCATCGTTACCCAGGCAGGTGCCCTGCGTTCGGCTGGTCATGCTGGGTGTGGACAAGGCACACAAAGGCAAAAACTTGGGGCTCAGACTGCTCAAACACGCATTGATAAAAACCAGAGAATCAGCACTCACTCTGGGTTGCAGAGGCCTGTATCTCGATGCTGATCCTGGCGCAGTTGCTTTTTATACCAAGTACGGTTTTATCGCATTAGAAAAGCCCACCCAAGCTGACGGCTCCACCCCAATGTTTCTTTTTCTGGAATCTTTCTTTTGACCGCGCCAGACACCTCGCTTGCCGCCCACACCCCCATGATGCGGCAGTATCTGGCCATCAAGGCCGAGTACCCTGACACGCTGCTGCTTTACCGCATGGGGGACTTTTACGAGGTGTTTTTTGCCGATGCTGAAAAGGCTTCGCAGCTGCTGGGGATCACGCTGACCAGGCGCGGCGCTACCAATGGTGAGCCAATTCAGATGGCCGGTGTGCCGTTTCACTCACTGGAAGGCTATCTCGCCAAGCTGATCAAGCTGGGCGAGTCGGTGGCGATTTGTGAGCAGGTGGGTGATGTGGCGACCAGCAAAGGCCCGGTGGAACGCAAAGTGGTGCGCGTGGTCACGCCTGGCACGCTGACAGATACCGAACTGCTCGGTGACAAGACTGAATCTGTTTTGCTTGCCGTACATCAAGGCGCGCGCAACACGAGCGGCCTGGCTTGGTTGAGCGTCACGCAGGGGCAGATCAGCCTGGCTGAATGCACCAATGATGAACTGGAAGCCTGGGTAGCCCGCATTGCGCCCAGCGAGTTGATTTACAACGTCGATGTGACGCCTGCATTTGAAGCGCGCTTGAAAAATCTACGCTGCGCCACCGCTGCCCGAGCCGCTTGGCAATTTGATTCGGCGCTGGGGGCGCGGCGTTTGCTGGAGCAGCTGAAAGTCGCCTCACTCGCTTCATGGCATGCTGAAGAATTGCACCAAGCCCACGCTGCAGCCGCTGCCCTGCTGGGCTACGCTGAACACACCCAAGGCCGAACATTGCCGCATGTGCAAGCGTTGCAAGTGGTGCGCTCGGGCGAACTGATTGAGCTGCCGCTCACCACGCGGCGTAACCTGGAACTCACCCAAACACTGCGCGGTGAAGACAGCCCGACGCTGTTTTCATTGCTGGATACCTGCGTGACGGGGATGGGCAGCCGTGCTTTGAAAAGCTGGCTGCTAACGCCGCGCCGCGACCGGGGCGAGGCAAGTGCGCGGCTGGAAGCCATCACCCATTTGCGTGGCGGTTTGCAGCAAACACTGCGCACCCAACTCAAAGGCTCAAGCGATGTTGAACGCATCACGGCACGCATCGCGCTGCGCCAGGTGCGCCCGCGTGAGCTGGTGGCGCTGCAACAAACGCTATTAAAATCAGAGCTGCTTGCGCCTGTATCTATTGGGCAATCGACACTTTTAACCACTATTTTTAGCGATTTACAGCCTCCAGCAGGCTGCGCAGTGCTGCTAAAGCGCTTTTTACTAGACGAGCCCGCCGCACTGGTGCGAGATGGCGGCGTCATCAACCACGGCTGCGATGCTGACCTGGACGAGCTGCGTAACATTCAAAGCAACTGCGATGCGTTTTTACTGGATCTGGAAGGCCGAGAAAAAGCGCGTACTGGCATCAGCAATCTGCGTGTTCAGTTCAACAAGGTGCATGGTTTTTACATTGAAGTGACGCAAGGCCAGGCCAGCAAAGTGCCTGACGACTACCGCCGCCGCCAAACGTTGAAAAACGCCGAGCGCTTCATCACGCCTGAACTCAAAACTTTTGAAGACAAAGCCTTGTCAGCGCAAGAGCGAGCTCTGGCCCGGGAAAAGTTTTTATATGAACAATTGCTCGACGAGCTGCAAGCCTTCATCCCCGCGTTAAGCAAGCTGGCACGCGCCCTTGCCTGCCTGGACGCACTGTGCGCGCTGGCTGAACGTTCACTCACTCTCAATTGGTGCGCACCTGTATTCGTCAACCAGCCGTGCATTGACATCACCCAGGGCCGCCATCCGGTGGTTGAAGCCAGGCTGGCTGAAACTACCGGCGGCTCATTCATCGCCAACGACTGCGCCCTGCACGCCAAGCAGCGCATGCAGGTCATCACCGGCCCCAACATGGGCGGCAAATCTACCTACATGCGGCAGGTGGCGCTGATTGTGCTGCTGGCCAGCGTTGGCAGCTACGTCCCGGCCACCGCGTGCCGCCTGGGGCCGATTGACGCGATTCACACCCGGATTGGCGCTGCTGATGACGTCGCCAATGCGCAATCGACCTTCATGCTGGAGATGACCGAGGCTGCGCAGATTCTCCACGCAGCTTCTCCTACCTCTCTGGTGCTAATGGACGAAATCGGGCGCGGCACATCGACCTTTGATGGGCTGGCTTTGGCAGGCGGTATTGCCGCGTATCTACACAACAAAACCCAAGCCTTCACATTGTTTGCGACCCATTATTTTGAACTGACCGAGTTTCCGGCGCAGCACCACGGGGCTGTCAACGTGCATGTGAGTGCGGTGGAATCTGGCAGCAACATCGTTTTTTTACACCACATCGAGCCTGGCCCAGCCAGTAAAAGCTACGGCATTGCTGTGGCCAAGCTGGCGGGCGTGCCCACTGCCGTCGTCACCCATGCGCGCCACGCCTTGAATGCGTTGGAAGCCCAACAGCTTGATGCGCGGGCCCAGGTTGATTTGTTTGCAGCGCCGCCAGAAGTCATCGTTGAAAAAAGCGCAGTGGACAAGGCATTGGGTACGATAGACCCTGATGTACTGAGCCCACGTGAAGCGCTGGATGCCTTGTACAAACTCAAAAAACTACTCACCAAAAATTGACCGAATTACATGACATATTGCGTCGCCATCAAACTTAACGCCGGTCTGGTTTTTTTATCTGACTCGCGTACCAACGCGGGGCTAGACCAAATCAGCACCTTTCGCAAAATGATCATTTATGAAAAGCCAAATGACCGTTTCAT
>JAYVPR010000260.1:0-6487 GCA_043757245.1 Polaromonas sp.
CACGGCGGGCGCTACAGCGTTGACCAGCACGCCTTTGGTGGCCACTTCTTTGGCAAGCGATTTGGTCAAGGCAATCAAGCCCGCTTTGGATGCGCTGTAGTGGCTGGCGTTGGGGTTGCCCTCTTTGCCCGCGACCGATGCCACGTTGATGATGCGGCCCCAACCACGCTGCACCATGTGCGGTGTGACGGCACGGCAGGTCAGGTACGGCGCGATCAAGTTGACTTCAATCACCCGACGCCATATCTCGGGGTCAAGCTCCCATGTGCTTGCGTTACCCCCCGTGATACCTGCGTTATTGACCAAAATGTCGATTTGGCCGCTGTCATAGATGGTCTTCGCGGCAGTCTGAGTCACATTCTCGTCAGAAGTGAGCTCCACCACATAACCGCTGACTTTGCCATAGGCACTCAAAGACGCTTCGGCTTCTTTTAACTTTGCTGCATCGATATCCCACATGACGACCGATGCGCCCGACTGTAACAATCGTTGCGATATGGCGTAACCAATACCCTGTGCGCCACCGGTCACCACAGCCACGCGGTTTTTCAAATCGATTTGATTCATGCCTTATATCCTTTTAGTGCCTCTGCGGCGTTGGGGCCGGACTGACAGTCGGCTATGTATTGGCGAATGATGTCTTCAAAATCTTTCTCGGCGAATAAGCCAAGCGCGTTAGCGCGCTCTGCGCTTGAAGCCTTGGGCCAGCGTGACACGATGTCTGCAATTGTGGCGTTGCGAGCAAAACTGACGCGCGAGCGTACCTCCGGGCCTGCCACGGCTAGCAGCGCATCCAGCATTTGCTGCACCGTAACGTTCAATCCCGGCAGGTTGAGGGCCATGCGGCCGCCGTAGGCCTCACGGCTGCATTCAAAAACCGCCATCAAACCTGCGACCGTGGCGCGAGGCGACGACACAGGGTGCGACACCTCGGGCGACACCGGACATACCGAGGGCAAGCCAGCCAAGGGCTCGCGGATCATGCCGCTGAAGAACGAAGACGCAGCGCCGTTAGGTTTACCCGGTCGCACGGTGACGGTCATCAACCTGACGCTGCGGCCATCAATGTAGCCTTTACGCGTGTAGTCGGCCACCAAGTGTTCGCAGATGTGTTTTTGTACGCCGTACGACGTTTGCGGTGTGGGCAAGGTGGTGTCGCTGACCACGCCAGGCATGGGCACGGCATCGTCCGGTCCAAACACCGCCACCGAGCTGGAAAACAACAAACGCGCAGGCTTTACACCGCTATTTGTACGGGCGCGCAAGGCGTCTAGCAAGGCGCGCGTGCTGTCTAGGTTGGAACGCAAGCCCAAATCAAAATCGGCCTCGCACTCCCCCGACACGGCTGATGCCAAATGAAACACGCCGTCCAGGGGCTCATGCGCGAGGGCTTGGCAGTGCTCAAGCAGCGGCCCTGTTTTAACCCGTACTTTGGGGTTGGCTGCCAAGTCGGCAGGCGCAGGGAACTGATCGGCCAGAACGATTTCCTCAATCGTTTGCCCGCAAAGTTGGCCACGTGCCAGCAAGGTGCGCGCCAAGCGCGCACCAATAAATCCGGCACCACCGGTGATGAGTAAACGAATGATCAATTCTCCTTAAAAGCTTTGGAAGTTGTACGTTCGCCGCGCGGCGCTCGCAAGTGATGTGCAGGCAGGGCAAGTGAAGGCAGCTTGCGCTTTGAGTTAAGCACCAGTTCGATGTCGTCGCGCGCACTGTCGATGAGCCTGAGAACCGCTTTTTCGGCTTTGTCGGGGGCATGCGCAATCACCGCATCGAGCACCGCACGATGCAATGGCAACGACAAAGAAGCCCCATTGGGCTTGCTGGTAGAAATTTCAAAACTGGTACGCAGCAGCGCACCCAGGGCTTTACTCATATGAATCACCATGCGGTTGTGGCTAGCCTTGAGCAAGCCCTGGTGAAACAGCAAGTCGTGGGTCACGTAGTCACCACCGTATTCGATGGCTTGCTTCATGCCCGCGTAAGCCGTTTCAATGTCAGCCAGGTCTTTGGGCGTGGCTCGCTCGGCGGCCAAGCGCACGGCGGCGGGTTCGACCACCCGGCGCAGTTCCTGCAAATCGCGCAAAAATTCGCGTGACAAGCCAATCTTGGTGTGCCAGGCCACAACCTGTGGGTCAAACCAATTCCATTGGTCTGATTCCAGCACGCGCGTCCCGACTTTGGGGCCGGTGCTAATCATGCCCTTAGCCACCAAGGTTTTGATGGCTTCGCGAATCACCGTTCGGCTCACGCCAAACTCGATGCACAACAGGTTCTCGGAGGGAATAGACGCACTGGTGGAATATCGCCCAGACACAATAGCCTCGCCCAACAAGTCGAGCGTTTGGCCGAGCATGTTCTTAATCGCCATATCAACCGCGAACGAACAGGGTCACCAAGGGTTGATCGCCCAGTTGACGGCTCCAGTGCCCGTGAACTTTGGCATCAAAAGTAACGCCTTCTGGCAAGGTGTCTGCGGAGTAAAAGTGGTCTCCAGCACTGAACACGCGCGAGCTTCCATCTTGTAAACCTATTTCCATGTGGCCGCTTAAAACGAATACCCACTGCGGGTTGACTGAGCAGTGAAATTCGCTACGAAAACCCACGGGGCTGTGGCGCAACTGATAACCGCCGCTGCTCATGAGGTGCGACAGGCGGGCCTGCGGGTTACCTTCGGTCAAGGCCATGGTCTCTTCACAAAACCGGGCGCAGCCGTCGGCGCCGGTCAAAAGAATTGTTTGATTGAATGTGGTCATAGGATGGTGTTGTAAGTCCCAAGCTTAATCTGCACTTTCATAGCCTGGCTTTTGTCGCCGCCCAAACCGATACGCACCATCACACCGTGTGGCGCAACGACATCCAAACCGCCATGACGAAAGTAATGCAGATCCGAGCCACAAATGCCGCCGTATGCCACACGCACGGCAAGCTGATGTGGACCGATTTCATCTGCTGCAAGCGTGTCGAGGCGCAAATCTTCGGGGGCGTGGCAAACAATGGCTTTCATCTTAACTCCTCAAAGTTGGGCAGTCACACCGCCGTCGACATACAAGATGTGGCCGTTGACAAAAGTGGATGCTTTACTCGCCAGAAATACGGCGGCACCTGCAAGCTCTTGCACATCGCCCCAGCGGCGAGATGGTGTGCGGTTGGTGAGCCAGCTGCTGAAAATGGCATCGTTCACCAGCTTTTCGTTCAGCGCTGTTTTGAAATACCCAGGGCCAATGCCATTGACATTCAAGCCCAGAGGACCCCAGTCGATCGCCATGCCCTTGGTGAGCATCTTGAGCGCGCCTTTGCTCGCCATGTAGGGCGCGATACCGGGGCGGCCCAACTCGCTTTGCACGGAACAAATATTAATGATACGACCTTGCTTGCGAGTGATCATGTGTTGCGCCACAGACTGGCCCACAAAGAAAACACTGTCCAGGTTGGTTTGCATCAGCTCGCGCCAATCCTTGTGATCGAACTCATGCAGCGGTGCGCGTCGTTGAATGCCTGCGTTATTCACCAAAATGTCTATGGGGCCGATGTCATTTTCAATAGCGTCAATGTTCAGCTTTACCGCTGCGTCATCTGTTACATCAAAGCAGCGTGTGTGAACGGCCAGGCCTTCGGTACGTAGCTGTTGGGCGGCAGTTTCAAGCCTGGACACATCACGACCGTTGAGCACCACCGAAGCACCGGCCTCGCCAAGCCCGCGTGCCAGAGCCAAACCAATGCCTGCGGAGGAGCCAGTTACCAAGGCCATGCAGCCATCGAGTCGGAAAGTTTGCGCGTTAATCATGTGGCAGTTCTTTGCGCCGGTTGGGCTAGCAGCTTTGCGACATGCGCCACCAGCGAAGACACTGGCTCTGCGATGTTGACGGTGATAGCGTGTTCGTCAGCACCAGGAGGCTCCAGCGTTTCCAGCTGACTGTCTAGCAAGCTGGGGGGCATGTAGTGGCCTTGTCGCCGTTGCATACGCCTGGCCAACACAGCACGCGCCCCATGCAAATGCACAAAGCGAAGTGCAGGACAGGCTAGTCTCAGGCGGTCCCGGTAAGTCCGTTTGAGCGCCGAGCATGCCACCACCAATCCTTCGTCAGGCAACAAGTTTCTCAAACCCTGGGCGATGGCGTCGAGCCAAACCGCCCGGTCTTCGTCGCTCAAAGGTGTACCCGAAGTCATCCGTGCCACGTTGTCCGGGGAATGCAGCGAGTCACCCTCCAAAAAATCACATCCGAAGTGCTTTGCCAATTGCTGGCCCACGGAACTTTTCCCGCAACCGCTCACGCCCATGATGACGAGACGAAGAGGCTGCATGCTCAAAGGCGCTGTTCAGTTTTATCGTCAAACACGTGTGCTTTTGCGGGATCGAATTGCAGGTACACCACGTCGTCGGGTTTGACTTGTGTACGCCCATGGGTGACCAAGGTGAGATCCTGGCCGCCCAGTTGCAGCAGCAATTCGGTTTCCGCGCCTGTGGGTTCAACCACCAGCACTTTGGCGGCAATGCCGCTGTCTGCCAATTTCAAATCGGTGGCGCGCACACCATAGTGCACCGCTGAGCCATCGGCCACCTGGGCTAGACCGGGTGGTAGTGGCCAATGCGCACCCAAGCCCTCTACGCTGCCGTTGCGCACCACGCCCTTGAACACGTTCATGGAGGGTGAACCTATGAACTGGGCTACGAACAGGTTGCCAGGATGGTCGAACAGTTCCAGCGGCGTGCCGATCTGCTCGACGATGCCGTCGTGCATGACAACAATGCGGTCAGCCATGGTCATGGCTTCAATCTGGTCATGGGTCACATACACCGTTGTGGTCTTCAAGCGCTGGTGCAGCGCCTTGATCTCGGCGCGCATGGTTACGCGCAGCTTGGCGTCCAGGTTGGACAGCGGCTCGTCAAACAAAAACACCTTGGGGTCCCGCACGATCGCACGCCCCATGGCCACGCGCTGGCGCTGGCCGCCCGAGAGTTCGCGTGGGTAACGGTCGAGCAGCGGCTCCATATTGAGGATGCGGGCGGCGTCACCGACGCGCTGGTTGGTCAGCGCCGCATCGGCCTTGCGCAGCTTGAGGCTGAAGGCCATGTTGTCGCGCACCGTCATGTGCGGGTACAGCGCATAGCTCTGGAACACCATGGCGATGTCGCGGTCCTTGGAATCCAGGTCGTTGATGACCTTGTCGTCAATCGCGATCTCGCCGCCGCTGATTTCTTCCAGCCCGGCGAGCATGCGCAGCAGCGTGGACTTGCCGCAGCCCGACGGGCCGACCAGCACCACGAACTCGCCGTCTGAGATGTCAAAGCTGATGCCGTGAATGATCTTCACCTTGCCGAAGGATTTTTCAATTTTGCGAAATGAGACAGAAGCCATGGTGTAAGTTTTCCAGATCAGTCAGATCAGCCAGATCAGCTTTTCACGGCGCCGGCGGTCAGGCCAGCCACCATGTAGCGCTTGAAGGTGTAGTAAATAGCCGCGGGAGGCAGCGCGTAAATCAGGCCGGTGGTCATGAGCAGCTCCCACGGCGAATCATCGGCCGCGACAAAATTTCCAAGCGCCACAGCGAGGGTCAGACTGGTGTCCTTGGACAGCAGCAGGAAGGCATAGAGGTACTCGTTCCAGGCCAGCAGCAGCGCGTAGGTGCCCACCGCCACCAGCGAGGGAACCATCAGCGGCAGGTACACCAGGCGGAACAACTGCAGGGCCGTGGCACCGTCCATCTTGGCGGCTTCGTCCAGCTCCAGCGGCAGCTTGTCGGAGGCCTGCTTGAGCACCCAGATGCAATAGGGCGAGGCAATCGTCACCATCGCCAGGATCAGCGACCACTGGCTGTTGAGCAGGCCGTAGTTGCTCATGGTCTTGTACATGGGCACAGCCAGGAAGGCGGCGGGAATGAAATAGGTGAACAGGGCCATGTTCATCACCGTGCGGCCGCCCCTGACTTTCAGGCGGCTGATGGCAAAGGCTGCTGCGGTGGACACCACCAGCGTCAGGACCCCTACCGACAAGGCAATCAGCAGCGAGTTGCCCAACTGAACCCAGAAGTGGTCGAGGTAGAAATGCTTCTGCTCGAACACCAGTCGGAAATTATTCAGTGTGGGATCCTTGGGCCACAGCCGCCCCGAGGTCGCCTGGTCCCTGGGGGAAATCGAAAACAGAATCATGTGGTAGATCGGGATGATGGTCCACAGGAACACCGGAATGCCGATCAGCAGCAGCTTGGCCTCGGTGCTCACCATCTTCCATGTGATGCGTTTCATATCGTCCTCCGACGAGCGGCCTCTAGGAAGGCGAGAGCCCCCTTGGGGGGCAACGAACGAATGTGAGTGTGGGGGCTCATTTCGATAACCTCTTCATCATGAAGTACACCATCGGCAGCACCAGAGGCAGCGCCACCACGACGGATGCCAGCGCCAGGTCCACCTGGTCCAGGCGCAGGTAGCGGATACCTAGCGTCGCCAGCACATGCGTCATGTCAGCCGGGCCACCGCCGGTGAGCA
>JAYVPR010000261.1:0-6445 GCA_043757245.1 Polaromonas sp.
CTACCCCTTGGGCGGAACTATGAGCGATATCGAAGCACGTGTTAAGAAAATCATTGCCGAGCAACTCGGCGTTGAAGAAGGTCAAGTCACCAGCGAGAAAGCCTTTGTGGCTGATTTGGGTGCCGACTCTCTTGACACTGTAGAACTGGTCATGGCGCTGGAAGACGAGTTTGGCATTGAGATTCCGGATGAAGATGCCGAGAAAATCACCACCGTTCAAAACGCGATTGATTACGCAAATACGCACCAAAAAGCGTAAGCTGTTATTTCTTTACCCGTTTAAAAAGCCCCAGCAGGGGCTTTTTTGTACTCTTTTCAGGACATGCGCATGAGTCGTCGCCGCGTTGTAGTGACTGGTCTGGGCTGTGTCAGCCCGGTTGGAAATACCATTGCTGAAAACTGGTCTAACTTGTTAGCTGGTCAGTCAGGCATTGACCTGATCACCAAGTTTGATGCATCCAGCTTCTCCTGCAAGATTGCAGGAGAAGTCAAAGGTTTCACGATCGGGGATTACATCCCCGAAAAAGAAGCCCGCCACATGGACACGTTCATTCACTATGGTCTCGCAGCTGCCTGCCAGGCAGTGGTGGACAGCGGCCTGAAAACAGGCGATGCATTGAGCGAAGAAGAAGCCGTGCGTGTCGGTTGCGTGATGGGTTCGGGTATTGGTGGTTTGCCGCTCATTGAAAATACCTACGAAGAATTCACCAAGCGTGGCCCCAGACGGATCACGCCTTTTTTCGTACCCGGCTCGATCATCAACATGATTGCTGGTCACGTGTCGATGAAATTTGGCTTCAAAGGGCCAAATATTGCGATCGTCACGGCGTGTACTACAGGTTTGCATTGCATTGGTGATGCAGGCCGGATGATTGAATACGGTGATGCCGATGTCATGATTGCGGGTGGTTCGGAAGCCACTGTTTCCCCACTGGGCATAGGCGGCTTTGCAGCCATGCGAGCGCTGTCCACCCGTAACGACGACCCCAAAACAGCCAGCCGCCCCTGGGACAAAGACCGTGACGGGTTTGTTCTCGGTGAAGGCGCGGGCATGATGGTGCTTGAAGAATACGAGCATGCGAAAGCGCGTGGCGCCAAGATTTATGCTGAATTGGCAGGTTTTGGCATGAGTGCTGATGCAGGTCATATCACAGCCCCAAATATGGACGGCCCACGCCGTGCCATGCTGGGCGCGCTGCGCAATGCGGGACTCAATACCGATACGGTTGATTACCTCAACGCTCACGGCACATCAACACCGCTGGGCGACATCAACGAGACCAATGCCATCAAGGCGGCGTTTGGTGGACATGCAAGCAAAATGGTGATCAGCTCCACCAAGTCCATGACTGGGCATTTGCTGGGCGGCGCAGGCGGTATTGAGTCAGTGTTCACCGTGCTGGCCTTGCATCATCAAAAAATCCCGCCCACCATCAACATCTTTAACCAGGATGCTGAATGTGATCTGGATTTTTGCGCCAACACCGCGCGCGATGCCAGGATTGACGTCGCTGTCAAAAATAATTTCGGCTTTGGTGGCACCAACGGCACTCTGGTCTTCAAGCGCGCCTGACGGCAAGCCAGCCCCGCCTTGAGTCAACACAACGCCCCTTCAGTGATCTACCCGCTGGGGCGTTCGCATTGGCAGGCCTGGATTTTGTCGGGTTTCTGGATAGCCGCCGCGTTGCTGGTGGGTGCCTGGGTTGTGGCCAGCCAGCAAGTGGGTTGGCGGCAGTTGGCAGGCATTGCAGCGGTGATTGGTGCCGGCTCGGCTGCCTATCGCGGTTGGAAAACCTCACCCGTTGGGCAGCTTGCGTGGGATGGTCAAGTCTGGCGCTGGGAAGGCCCTGGCTACCAAGCAGGCGTGGCTGAATATGAGCTTTTAGTCGCTGCCGATTTTAAAAACGTGATGCTCCTGCGCATCGAAAACCAAGCGCATGCAAAGTTATGGCTTTGGGCCGAGCAGCGAGCCTTTCCGGCGCGCTGGCTGGATTTACGCCGCGCGGTTTATTCGCCTCATCGCACGTCACATGGCGCGGTCAGTGCATCATGAGCGAAGAACCCATCAACTCTCTGGAGGCGAAGGCGATTGACAGCGATGCCATTTTGGTTGAACGAACTGTGGCAGGTGACCAGAAAGCTTTCGAGCTACTGGTCATCAAGTACCAGCGCCGCATACAGCGCCTGATTGGCCGTATGGTGCGTGATGTTGATCTGGTCGAAGATATTGCGCAGGAAACCTTTATCCGCGCTTATCGGGCATTGGCGCAATTCAGGGGCGAGGCACAGTTTTACACCTGGCTGTACCGAATCGCCGTCAATACCGCTAAAAAGGCGCTGATGGATTTGAAACGTAATCCCACTGTTTCTGAAAATTTTTTCAAATCTGATGATGATGATGAAACTTCCCCTCTGGAAAACGAACTAACCAGTTCAGAAACGCCTGATGCGGTGCTGGCTAGCAAGGAAATAGCGCAAATCATCAACGCCGCCCTGGAGGCATTGCCCGAAGAGCTGCGTCAAGCCATCACGCTGCGCGAGATTGAAGGTTTGAGTTACGAGGAAATATCTGAAGCCATGAATTGCCCGATTGGAACTGTCCGCTCCCGCATCTTCAGGGCGCGAGAAGCGATTTCGCAAAAGGTCAAGCCCCTGCTTGAAAACCAGAGTGGTAAGCGTTGGTAGCGTTGGCAGCATTTCTGAAAACCGAATTTTAAAAAAGCCGCATCATCATGACGACCCTTCAATCTTCTTCTAACGAACTGCTGTCTGCCTTGGTTGATGGCGAACTTACAGCTGCTGAGCTTACAGCTGGCGACCCTATTATGGGCGTTGCTGATACTGGCTTGCAGGACGTTTATCTGTCAAACCCGTTGCACAGCGACTGGAACAGCTACCAGGTGATTGGCCATGCGCTCAGGGGCGGCTCGGGAACTTCTCCGCTATCGGGCGCTGATCCGGCTTTTCTGCAGCGCCTGAATTTACGCCTTGCAGATGAACGTGTTGGCCTTCCCGTCGTGCCCGTGTCAGGAGAAGACCTGATGGTCTTACCGAACCAGCCAGCGGCCAATGAGGCTGTTTTTCGCTGGAAACTGGTGGCTGGCTTTGCGTCTGTGAGCGCAGCACTCGTCGTTGGCTGGAGTTTTGTGGGCACACCTGATGCATCGACAGCCTCGCAACTCAGCCAAAACCCTGCAGCCGAGCAGGTGCTGGTGTCATCTCCGCAAGGCCCCATGGTGCGTGATGCGCGGCTTGAAGAGCTGATGGCTGCGCACAAACAACTCGGTGGCTCGTCATTGCAGGCGCCATCAGGTTTTCTGCGCAACGCAGGGTTTGAAAATTCACAGAGCGGGCGACGCTGATCTATCACTGTATAGACTGTAAAAAGCTCCTGAAAACCATGAAATTGAAGCAATTTGGCCTTGTAGCCCTTTATTTATTTACGCAATCAGCTCCTAATTTTGTAGCAGCACAAATTGCACCATTGGCCGCACCACAAGCTGTCAATGCAACGCCCGCGGCGCGCGAGCCGAAAAGTATCAATGACTGGCTACTGCGTTTGCACGAGGCATCGAAGCGGCGTAGCTACATTGGCACTTATGTGGTGTCGTCTGGCGGGCAAATGCAAAGCGCCAAAATCTGGCATGTGTGTGAAGGCGCGCAGCAGATAGAGCGGGTTGAAAGCCTGACAGGTGCGCCACGCTCGACCTTCCGGCACAACGACAAAGTCGTGATCTTCATGCCTGAACAAAAAGTCGTTCGCAGTGAAAAACGCGAGGCTCTCGGCAATTTCCCCGAACTGGTTCAGTCTGCCGATAACCAGATTGCCGAGTTTTACAAACTTAAGGCGGAAGGGGTAGAGCGGGTCGCGGGCCTGGAATCGGATGTCGTGCTGTTGATCCCTAAAGATACGATGCGCTTTGGTTACCGCGTCTGGACGGAACAGAAAAAAGGCCTGGTGGTGAAGCTGCAAACGCTGGATTTAGACGGCCGGGTATTGGAGCAAGCGGCTTTTTCCGAGTTGCAGCTCGATGCACCTGTCAAGATCGACAAGCTACTGCAAATGATGGGCAAGGTCGATGGCTATCGCGTCGAGGAGTCTGCACTGGTCAAGACCACTGCCAGTGCAGAAGGCTGGCGGCTGGTGACACCGGTAGCCGGCTTTAAACCCATGAGCTGCTATAAGCGCCCGACATCTGGTACTGCGCTTGCGGATGATCCGATGCAATGGGTTTTTTCTGACGGCTTGGCCTCGGTGTCCCTTTTTGTAGAACCGTTTGATCGTCAAAGGCACAGACAAGAATCCGTCATGTCCATGGGCGCAACACACACCATCACGCGCCAGTTGGGCGGCTACTGGCTAACGGCCATGGGGGAGGTGCCGATGAGCACGCTCAAACAGTTTGCCGGCGGACTTGAGCGGAAAAAGTAAATTTTGTAGTTTTGTATTCAACACGAGGTCAATGATGTTTGTATTCATGAAAAAACCATGGCGTTCACTCGCAGCTGCCGGCCTGTTTGCGGCGTTCGCCGCAACTGCCTTGCTGCCTGCAACGCCTGCTTCAGCACAAAACCGCACTTTGCCTGACTTTACCGACTTGGTGGAGCAGGTCAGTCCTTCGGTTGTCAATATCCGAACGTCTGAAAAAGTCAAAGCCGCCACTGCCGGTAATGGCGGCGGTGTTGACGAGCAAATGCTGGAATTTTTCCGGCGCTTTGGCATTCCCGTACCGCCCAACATGCCGCGCGGTCCGCGTTCCGATAGAGCACCTACCCCGCAGGAAGAAGCGCAGCCGCGTGGCGTGGGTTCAGGTTTTATCCTTACTTCTGATGGCTTCATCATGACCAACGCGCATGTGGTGGAGGGTGCTGACGAAGTGATCGTTACCCTGACCGATAACCGTGAGTACAAGGCCAAAATCATTGGCGCCGACAAGCGCTCTGACGTGGCGGTGGTGAAAATCGAAGCCACCAGTCTGCCAGCAGTGAAGATTGGCGACGTCAGTCGCCTCAAGGTCGGCGAATGGGTGATGGCCATTGGCTCACCTTTCGGGCTTGACAACACAGTGACCGCAGGCATTGTGAGCGCCAAGCAACGCGACACGGGTGACTATCTGCCGTTCATTCAAACCGATGTGGCCATCAATCCTGGCAACTCTGGCGGCCCACTCATCAACATGCGTGGCGAAGTGGTCGGTATCAACAGCCAGATTTATTCACGTTCAGGCGGTTTTCAGGGGATCTCGTTTGCCATTCCAATTGACGAGGCGGCTCGGGTGTCTGACCAGTTGCGAAGCACGGGCAGGGTAACGCGTGGTCGTATCGGTGTGCAGATTGACCAGGTCAGCAAGGAAGTGGCCGAGTCGATTGGTTTAGGCAAGGCGCAGGGGGCTCTGGTTCGTGGCGTGGAGGCAGGCGCGCCAGCTGACAAAGCGGGTATTGAGGCGGGTGACATCATCACTAAATTCGATGGCAAGCAAATCGAAAAATCAACCGATCTGCCGCGGCTTGTCGGTAACGTGAAGCCAGGTACCAAATCCGTGGTGACCGTGTTCAGGCGCGGCACGACCAAAGATTTTTCAGTCACCGTTGCCGAAGTCGAGGCGGAAAAACCTGCGCGCAAAGCGTCTGGCCCTGAACCCAAGCCGCCTGTTGTGGGCCCTGCGCAGATGCTGGGGTTGGCCGTCAGTGACATCGGTGATGCACAAAAGAAAGAGCTCAAAATCAAAGGCGGCGTGAAGATTGACACGGCTGAAGGTGTAGCGGCGAGAGCTGGTTTGCGCGAAGGCGACGTCATCATTGCGATTGCCAACACTGAAATCACAAACGCCAAAGAGTTTGAAGCCGCACTTGTCAAACTCGATAAAAGCAAAGCCGTCAACGTTTTATTCAGACGCGGCGAGCTGGCTCAATATGTGTTGATTCGCCCCATTCGCTGATCATGCCGAAGCCATAGCGAGTGAGCCCGTTGCTCGATTACAGGGCCTAAAATCACCCCCATACCCTAAAAAAGTTGGGGGTTTTTCCTGAAAAAGAGGTTTTTTTGACCCATTTTAAAAATATATTTGCCACCTGTGGGTGGTTTATTTTGTTGGTGGGTACTAACAATTTTTGCGATGAACTGCTTGATTTAGATATAAATACATGCGAAGTTTGATTATTTCAGATATATAAAATCTACTAAAATCATTTATTAGTGACTATTTTGAGTTATCACCTGTTGATCCACAGATCACCCACAAGTTGTCCAGAGTAGTTGAGTTGAAATTGTGAATAACTTGTGGATAAAATTCATGTTGCTACCTTGCAACGACAAAAATATGGCTGTTTTGGGGCTGCTCGTGACCGGCTTTTTGCCTACAATGAAGTTCCAACATAGCAGTTGCCATAGATTGTTGGTTCAGGGCGCGTCGCAAACCGACGCGCCCTTTTTTATGTTTCATCG
>JAYVPR010000262.1:0-6405 GCA_043757245.1 Polaromonas sp.
CCAATATCCAGATATTGGGATGCGAAAACGTCAAAAACTAGTCCATCGCTGGGGCCGATTTTCGCTTTCGACGACTTAAGTCCGACAGGCTGCTAGCCACCATGCTGTTCATTTAAACCCAAAACCGTTCGGGCTGAGCTTGTCGAAGCCTGGCGCTATGCTGGCAACCCTTCGACCAAGCTCAGGGCGAACGGTCTTCAATGAACAGCATTGGGGCTGATCAGGTTAATCACGTTTGTGACGTTTGCAGTGTCAAGCGTCCGGTGAACAAGAGCGGGCTTGTCCAGCAGCTTGTCACCATACTGTTGGCGATCCACCCTCGTCACCGCACTCGTCGATGTGGGCGGTGATGCTGGCATAGTCAAAATCCACCCGTACCCATGGACGGCTTGGCGCGGGTACGGGGCTTCGGCTTGGCGGGCGCGGTGGGGGCTGCATCCTCCAGCAGAGCGGGTGTGGTTGGCTCCGCCAGGTAGTTGGCTTTGCTCACCACGTTTTTGCCAGTTTTTGCCTCCAGCGCCTTGCGGGCGTTGCCGGCGATTTTTCCGCCTTCCTTGGCAGAGGTGCGGTTTTCATCAAAGCCCAAGGCATCGCTGCGGCGGGCAATCTCGGTGGTGCTGGCTTCGCCCAGCATGGTGAAGATCAGCTCCAGATCGGTCATGTGGTCGCGCAGGTTGTTGCCGGTCTTCACCACATCCAAGCCCTTGAGCTGGCTGTGCTCTGTAGGCGTTACGCCAAAGGTGGCGCGGGCGATTTCGGCGGTCAGGATGGAATACTCTTTGCCCTCCGCCACGCCACGCGCTTTCCATTCGTCGGTCAGCTCGCCGCGCACACTGATGGAGCGCAGCCGCTTCTCAATCCACGCTTGCGGGTAGCCCTTGGCCTGGTACAGCGCACGAGCGCGGGCGCTGGCCAGCTCGGGGTTTTCAATCTCTTGCACCCGCTCGTAGCCCACCTGCGCCAGCCAGCGTTTGAAGGGCTCGGCCTTGGGCGACGGGATGGACTGGATGATGCGAAACAGGCCCTCGGTGTTGGCGCAATCCGTCTCGCGCTGCTTGCCGTCTGGGGCTTGCAGCTTCAACCCGTGACAAAACGTCACGGGTTGACCGCCCTCGCCATTGAGCCGCTGTTTGAGTTTGCGCCAGTACGCACCGGCGTCCGGGCTGCCGGTCAGGATGGCGCAAACATCCACCACAGAAAACCACCATTCCTCGTTGTGCCAGACACGGCGGATGGTGGTTTCCTGGAAGATGGCGATGTGATGGGCAGGTTCTGTGGCTGCCTTTGCTCTCTTTTTCATTCGGCTTCCCTTTTTCTATTTGCTATGCTTTTGATAGCTTCCTGCGTATATTCCACGAGGGCTGGCGGCCTATTTAATGCTTCACTCTCACTCGCCCTCAATGAGGCGCACCACCTCCAGCGTTTGCAGCTCAAATAACTGGCCGTAAATAGGGTGGCGGGGGTGGAAGATGTCGGCGGCCACGGCCTGTGCGTCCATGCCGCCCTTGATGCCCGCTGCTGCGCAGGCATCAAACAGGCGAATGTTTTTGGCGTGCAGGTCTTCGGGGAAGAAGAGCTCGTAGACCAGGCCGTTGAGGAGGCGTTCGTATTCTGGTGCTTTGATCCCAGCGTTCAAAACGCCGCAAAGCGCGGAAACAGCATCGCGTTGATTGTCAATTGTTGGTGGTATCGGGATCTGATTGACGTACTGGGCGATGAACCTGTAGTAGCCGTTTTGAATCTGTGGACTGATTTGTGAATAAAACCAAGCGCAAACGGCGCTATTTAAAGTTGCAAGAACTACCAAGTCAGCTTCGGGAATCATGTACGACGTATTGGCTAAGACATACCCGTTTGGATCAATAGCAAATTGGGGTGATAAAGCTATATCGGGAAACACAATTTTTTGATTTTTAAACTCGCTCCAGTATGCACATGACCGCAGTTCCCAGAAAAAACGTCCTTGGTCCGTTCTGTCGATGAGCTGCTGCCTACGCCCTTCGCCAGTGAACCAAGCGTAAATGGCCGGGTACGTCTTGGCGAACTTTTTTTCAGCCTTATCTGCGACTAGGTCGCTCCACGGGTGCGCCACGTTCTCGGACGATTCGATCTTGATCAGGTATTGCTCCTCAAACTCTACATTCCACCGCTTCACATCCCGCCCACGCAAATAGGGTTTGATGACTTCAGCCGATTTCGGGTCTTGCGCCACCAACGCATCGCGCTGCTCACGCGTGATGACAAACGCCTCGTTCAAGCCCGTCAAAACGCCGCGATAAAACCGCCCCTTGCAATAGTCGCCCAGCGGCTGCCCGGCTTTGCGCAGGCGCTCCAGCAGGCGGCGTTTGGTCGGCGGCTCCAGTTGCCAGCCGCCGGGTTTCAGTTCGTTTTGCGGCACGGCAAAGCGTTCAGCGGCAAACACATCGGGGAAGTCAATCACCTGATGCGTGGGGTTGCTACTGTCCCAGTTCAGCGCCCACACGTCGTTGGCGGCCTGGTCTGCTGCTATCGGTTTACCCAGCTTGGTGGCCAGCACAATGGTGGGGTAGGCCAGCGCGTCAAACACGGCCTCGTCGCCAAAGTCAATCACTTGCAGCAGCGTGGTGTGGGTGGCCATGTATTGGCGCAGGTCAGCCCCGTACTTGGCCCTAAACCACTTGTTGCTGGTGATAAAGCTTAAGGCTCCGCCAGGTTTGAGCAGCTGAAATGAGCGCTCGTAAAAGTACACATACAAGTCTGCTGTGCCGTTGTAGGTGGCGTAATGGGGCTTGAAGCGGGGTTTGTCGTCTTTAATCGCCTCTTGCCGCACATAGGGCGGGTTGCCAATGACAATGTCAAACCCTTGCTGAAAGCCAAACATCCATTCAGGGTCGAAAAAGTCGGCGTGGCGATTTTGGTCAAACGGGTCCCAGGCGGCCATCTGGTCAGCCAGGCCGGGTGACAAGGTGGCCTCTTGTTTGAGCAAGGTGGCCAGCTCATCACGCAGCAGCAAAATGCGGTTTTTGCGTTTGCGCTTGTCTGAAAAGCGCTTGGCGGCAAAGTGGCTGGCGTTGGCCTCGCGCAGCTCAAGTTCTTTGGCTTCAATGGCGTCTTTGTTGCCTACGATGTCAAGCTGCTCGTTTTTGGCATGGGCATTGCGCGGTATGGGCAGCAGCGTGTTGGCGGCGACGATTTTGGTTTCAAGGTTAGGCAGTGGTGTGAGTTGACCTTTTGACTTTTGCTGGTCAGTGCCCAGCTTTTGCTCCACCACCAGGCTGATAAAAAAGCGCAGTTTGGCAATTTGTACGGCAATCGGTTGAATGTCTACGCCGTACAAGCATTTTTCAATCAAATACAGCTTGCGGGCGTAGTCGGCATAGTCGGGGTCGGCAAAGTCAGCGTCAAACTTTAGCAATGTGGCTAGGGCGGTGGTGGTTTGCTCGTCACGCAGGGTGGGGTCTTTTACTTTTTTGCTGGACGCAAGTTGTTCTTCAAGTGGGGCGCGGTTTTGCGCCTTCCATAAGGCGTTGTCAGGGTCTAGCTTGCGCAGCACGTGTACCAGCTTTTGCAGCATGCCCATGGGGAAGGCGCCTGAGCCGCAGGCCGGGTCAAGCACGCGCAGTTGCTCAATGGCTGCAATTAATGCGATGGTTTCTGGCGCGGTGAAGTCGTGGCTGGTGTGGCGGTAACTGAGCAGGCGGCGCAGGCGGTTGGGGAGGGCTTGTGGGTTGCTGGGGTCGGGCGTGTTTTGGGTTGGGGCAGGGGCCGGGGCAGGAGCCGGGGAGCCCTCACCCCTGCCCTCTCCCAGGGGGAGAGGGGGTAAGTCAGGGGAAGTTAAAGCCAAATCACCTGGGCCAGTGCCCAGGTCTAGTAATTCATTTGCTACATATTTAGTAGCTGCTTGCGCCCGATTTGATTGGGCTAGAGGCTTATTTGTATCGGAATTTTCAGGATTATTAGCGTTTAGGTAGGTGTCCAGGTAAGAAACCAGGGCTTCGTCAACCATGTAGTCGACCACTTCACGCGGGGTGTAGAACGAGCCGGATTTTTTGCGGGCTGTCGTTTTGGTGTCGGGGTTGTAGCTGGCCAGCAGGTTTTCAAACACTTTGCCCAGCAGCTCTGGGTCAAGCGCTACTTCTTCTTCAACCGGCGTGTTTTCTTCAATCGTGAACTTGTAGCTGTCAAAAATCTTGAGCAAGCCGCGTGGTTTGGTCTTTTTCTTGTTCGACAGCACGGTGCTCAGGTCAATGTCTTCAGCGCCATCTGAAAAAAACAATTCATTCGGTAGGTTCAGCGTGTTTTCAGGCCGTTCTGAAAAGCCGTCAACCCGCAACACGGTTTGTTTGCCTTCAGTTGCCACGCGCGCGGCCAGGGCTGGGTCGCGTTTGATGTCTTCAGGGGTGATGAGTTTGTCCAGGCATTCAAACAGCCCGCCGTTTAAAAACGGCACCTGGCGGAACAAGGCCAACGCTGCGTCTGCGTTTTTAAATTCGCTTTTGTAGCGGTAGGCGGTGTGTATGAGGTACTGGCTAGCCCGCTTGGGGCCTGTGGCCTCGCGCCACACGCGCTGCTTGTTGCCTTCTTCGTCCTCGTCTGCCATTTCAGTATTGAGGGTGGCAAAAAACAGGTTTTGCAAAATAGCGCGGTAGTAGTTGCCTTCGCGGCCATTGGTTTGGGGTGCGATGTTTAGCAGCTTGGCCAGCGCATCCTTATCAAACAGCTGGGCGGGCACCAGGCGCTTTTCTTTTAAAAACCACACAAAGATCAGCCGGGTCAGCAGGCGAATCAGCGCAACGGTGGGGCGCTCTTTTGTGAAGGGGTCGTCGGAGTCATCCAGCGGCTGGCCTTTGGGAAATACCACGCCCGTGTCTTTGCGAATAGCCCAGTAGTACCAGCGGGCCAGCTCGTCGTAAAACTGGTTGTTGAGTTCTTTAACGTCCAGTGCTTTGAGCCAGGCGGCGTATAGCGCGTCAAAACTCGATGGCACGTATTTAGCGTCAACCTCGGTTAAGGCCATGCTTTCCAAAATACGCAAATGGGCGGCATGCGGTGCTGCCAGGTCAATGTCTTTGATGATGGAGACCTTGCCTTCAATCACGTCACGGGTGCTGTCGCGCTTGTTGGCGCGGCGGTGAATCACCGCGACTGACAGGAGCGGCGTGCCGTCTTCTTGACCGCCTTTTTGCATATGCCTGAAGAGCAAGATGGCAGGCATGGGGAAGAGCTGATTGACCTCACGCGTGAGCTTGGCCAGCTCGGTACGTGACCAGGTGCGAGCCTTTAAGTCAATGGCGATAAAAACAAAGCTCTCTACCTGGTGGGCTTGCACGCCGCCGGTATGACCCAACAGATCAGGCTGGCCTGCTGCCAGTGCGGGCAGTTCGTCGTTGGTCAGCTGGAACAAAAAGGCGGCGCTTTGCCAGTCGGGCAGGCTGGCCTCAAGTGCGTTGATGGGGCGTGTACCGCCCAACAGCGCATCTAGCGCTTTGGCGAACGCGGCTGGCTGGGCTGGCAAATCGATGGTTTTGTTGCTGGCGTAGCCCAATGTTTTAAGAAGCTTTGTGGCGGTAGTTGCCAAGTCACCCGTGGCTAGGTGGTGCAGGGCGGCTTGCACGTTGGTGCGTAAATGTTGGCTGCTCATGCGGCTTTACCTTGTATGGGATTTTGTATGGGTTGAATCACCAGCCAGGTCATCAATTCAAAGTCGCTGCTATGTTTAACGGACTTGTTCGCATCCAGCAACTTGCCGCCTCGGCCTGTAAACAGATTGGCTGCATTCTTGCGCGCAAACTGGGCCACGATGGCGGCTACGGCGTGGTCTAGCAGGGCGCTGTAGGTGCGCATGTTTTGGCCGTGGCTGGTTTGCTCGTCAAACAGTTTGCACAGCTGCGCATAGGCTTCAGTTTTGCCCTGGCACAGGGCGCGGAAAATTTCAAGAATTTGCTTGGGCGCGGTGAAGTTGTAGCGCACGTTGCCGTCAGCCTGCACATAAACCAAAAAGTAAGGGCTGATCGGGTTAATCACGTTTGCGGCGTTTGCGGCATTTGCAGTGTCAAAGCCTATGGCTGGCGCGTGCTGCTGGCGCAGGCAGTAAATAACGCCAGGCCTGGCCGCTGTATCACCACTGCTGGCAGGCACAACGCCGTACAGGCCGTAGGGTGCGTCTTGCAACTTGGCACGGTTAGCGGCCACGTAGTTTGACAAGTCCATGCGGAAGTCGTCCAGCGTGAACTCATTTAAAGCCACTGACTCATTGAAGTCTTCCAGGTCAAGCACCTCGTCTTTCAGGCGCATGAGCTGCTTGTCGCGGTACTTCAAGTCTTGGGTAATCAGCTCTTCAATCTCGTCGTTGGTCAGTATGTTGTCTTCATTGGTGGCTGAAATGTCAACCAGCGCCATGCGGGCCTCAACCCGGTTTTTGAGGTT
>JAYVPR010000263.1:0-6383 GCA_043757245.1 Polaromonas sp.
TTCCAGATCGATACGACATTAGGCGCGAAGCCGCAGACAGTGCTATAGCACGGCAAGGCGAAGCAACAACATGTCGGATTGATATGGAAATGGAATTACAGGTGACAGGGTGGCCAAACGCGAGTTTGCTGAACCCACTCGTTAACGCGTTGGAGATGAAATCAGCAGCGCGCGGTTTGCACTGCCGCTTTCCCCAGCTAACATGCCTGGATGACCACGTACACCCTAAGCCGCCGCCAGTTTCTGGCCAGTTCCAGCGCAGCATTTTCTGGCGGATTGACAGGCTGTGCGTCAACCCACGCAACTACGCCAGCACCCGTAAGTCAAACCCCTCGACTACGCCTGATTGGCGAAACCCGCTTGCCACACAAGCTGCAATACCAAAACACCACCGTTGGCGGCTTGTCAGGACTTGACTTTGACCCGGCTAGCGGCGTGCTGTACTTGCTCAGTGATGATGGCGGCAGCCATAGCCCGCCACGGTTTTACACCGCACGGATGGCGCTGACGGCGGGCATTCTGGGCGATATTGAACTGACAGGCGTGACGTTTTTACAAGGATTGAACGCGCCCGACCCGGAAGCCATCCGCTGGCATGCACCCAGCCAGAGCCTGCTGTGGACGAGCGAAGGCAACGCCGCGCGAGGTGCGCCACCTAGCTTGCAACAAACCCGGCCTGATGGCTCACTGGCGCGCGCTTTTGCGCTGCCTGCGATGTTTGACTTTGGTTTGCTTGATATGGCCAAGAACCAAGGCCCGCGCATCAACAAAACCTTTGAGGGGCTGGCAATCACGCCCGATGACCGCCACGCCTGGCTGTCGATGGAAGCTGCGCTGCGCCAGGACGGGCCAGAGCCGACACTACAAGCACCGGGCGGGCCATGCCGCTTAACGCAGATTGACATTGCTAGCGGAAAAGTTTTACGACAAATCGCCTACGTACCTGACGCCATTCCCAGAGCGCCCTCCCCGCTTGGTGGGGACACAGACAACGGGGTCGTTGAAGTCCTCATGCTGGACGCGCACCGTATGCTGGTACTGGAGCGGGCTTACATGGCCGGGCTGGGGCCGACTATGCGCAACTCGATGCGGCTGTACATCATTGACACCCGCCAGGCAACGGATACTTTGAGCATCGCCGCGCTCAAACCCGGCAACCACACGGCCGCCGCCAAAACAGAGGTGGCTGACTTCGCCAACTTCCGGGCTATCACAAGGCTGGACAATACCGAGGGCATGTGCTGGGGGCCCGTTTTACCCAATGGCAACCGCACGCTGTTGTTTGTCAGTGACGACAACTTCAACCCCCGCCAAATCACGCAGTTTTTAGCTTTTGAATTTTTGGAATCCACACCATGAGCACTCACAACGACAACATCGCTTTCATTGGCGGCGGCAACATGGCCAGCGCCATCATTGGCGGGCTGCTCAAGCGCGGCGCGTCTGCCAACAGTCTTCAGGTGGTGGAGCCGTTAGAGGAGCAGCGCACCAAACTTAAAGCGCAGTTTGGCGTGCAGGCACGCGAAGCGCCCAGCGCCCATTTGACCAGTGCCGCGCTGGTGGTATGGGCTGTCAAGCCGCAAACCTTCAAGGACGCGGCGTTGCAAACCCGTTTTCACACCAAGGCTGCGCTGCATTTGAGCGTGGCTGCCGGCGTGACTTCCAGCAGCATTGCCCACTGGCTGGGCACCGAGCACGTCGTCCGCGCCATGCCCAACACGCCTGCGCTGGTGGGCAAGGGCATGACGGCGCTGTTTGCGCGACCAGCCGTATCAGCCGCAGGCCGCACGCTGGTGGACCGGGTCATCAAAACTACGGGCGAGCGCTTGTGGCTGGACGACGAAGCCAAACTGGATGCCGTCACCGCCCTGTCGGGCTCAGGCCCAGCCTATGTTTTCTACTTTATCGAAGCCATGATTGAGGCCGGTGTAGCCATGGGTTTGACGCGCGATCAGGCGCACAAGCTGGCTGTTGGCACGTTTGTGGGCGCTAGCGCGCTGGCCAAAGCCAGCGATGAGCCAATCGAAATTTTGCGTTCACGGGTCACGTCCAAAGGCGGCACAACCTATGCAGCCATCACATCGATGGAGCAGGACAACGTGAAGACTTTGTTCATGCGCGCCATGCATGCTGCCAGGCAGCGGGCCAAGGAGATGGGCGACGAGTTTGGCTCGGCCTGAAGCGGATTTATAGCCGCGCTGCGTAGGACGCAACAATGCCCATAAAAACGGTAAAACCCAGCCAGTGGTTGAGCCGAAAGGCCTTGAAGCAATCGTCACGCTGGCGTTTTCTGATCAACCAGATATGCCACAGGGCTTGACCAAACGCCAAACCAATTGCTACTAAATAAATAGCTGAATAATCCCTATTTAATTGGGTTGATAGCACATTTAGCCATATAACAAGGTACAGAACGTAGCTCACCAGAACCGCCAGCACGTCAAAACGCCCAAAGGTGATGGCCGACGTCTTCATACCGATTTTCAAGTCGTCGTCACGGTCTACCATGGCGTACTCTGTATCGTAGGCAATCACCCAGAACAGATTGCCAAGCAGCAACACCCAAGCAAGAAGCGGCACACGCGACTGCACGGCAGCAAACGCCATCGGGATGCCAAAACTGAAAGCCACGCCAAGCACCGCCTGCGGCATGGCCACATAGCGCTTGGCAAACGGGTAGATGATGGCAATCGCCAGTGCCGCGAATGACCAGGCAATAGCCGTGATGTTGGTCGTCAGCACCAGGCCAAAAGCACACAGCGCCAGCACTGCCCCAACAGCCAAAGCCTCACGACTGCTCAACTTGCCACTGGTCACAGGCCGCTCGGCAGTGCGCTTAACGTGGCGGTCAAAGTCGCGGTCGGCCACGTCGTTCAGGCAGCAGCCTGCGCTACGCATTAAAAATGTGCCGAGTGTAAAAACAACCAGCAGATGCCAGCCCGGAAAACCGTGCGACGCCAACCACAGCGCCGACAGCGTGGGCCACAGCAACAGCAGCCAACCAGCAGGGCGGTCCCAACGGATCAGTTGCAAATAGAGCTGGAGTTTGTGCCGCACGCGCTTGCCTTCACTGTTTTTACCTGGTAACCACCAACACATCGTCTAGTCAAAGCAGCCGATTCAAGACAAGCGAGTCACCCCGGGCAACTCGCAGGCATAAATCGCGTTGCGCAGCGCGGCAATCGCCTCATAGCGGGTAAAACTGCGCCGCCAGGCCAGCACCACCCGGCGGCTGGGGATGTAGCCTTCAAACGGCAGGTATTTGATGTAGGGTGGTTGCTCAGCGGGTACTTTGCTCTTTTTGCCGCCTGCAGGTACCGCCAAAGCTTCTTTCGGCACACCCAAACGCGGCACCAGCGTGATGCCCATACCAGCTGCCACCATGTGCTTGATGGTCTCCAGCGACGAGCCTTCAAAGCTTTTTTGAATGCCGCCAGAGTTGCTGGAAAACCGTGCAAATTCGGGGCACGCCTCCAGCACGTGGTCTCTAAAGCAGTGGCCATTGCCCAGCAGCAGCATGGTTTCCTTCTTGAGCTCTTCGGCAGTGATGCTGCTGCGCGCGGCCAGCGGGTGGCTGCTGGGCACTGCGGCCATGAAGGGCTCGTCGTACAGCGGCGCAATCGCCAGGTTGGTGTCTGGGAAGGGCTCAGCCAAAATGGCGCAGTCAATCTCGCCGTTGCGCAGCTCATCCAACAATTTCACGGTAAAGTTTTCTTGCAACATCAGCGGCATTTGCGGCAACGTGGCAATCGTTTGCCGCACCAGGTCCGGCAGCAAATAGGGGCCAATGGTGTAAATCACACCGAGGCGCAGGCTACCGGCCAGCGGGTCTTTACCGCGCTTGGCAATGTCCTTGATCTGGTCGGCCTGCTCCAGCACGCTTTGCGCCTGGCGGATGATCTCTTGCCCCAGCGGCGTGACGGTGATTTCGTTGGCGTTGCGCTCAAACAATTTCACCTGCAGCTCTTCTTCAAGTTTTTTAATCGCCACGCTCAGCGTGGGCTGCGACACATGGCAGGCATCAGCGCCCTTGCCAAAATGCTTTTCACGCGCTACGGCAACAATGTATTTAAGTTCGGTCAGCGTCATGGCTTGATTGTCTGCCAACCATCAAACAAAAAACTTCTGCAGCGCATCAGCTGTCTGCCCCGGCAGCTCTTCGGGAATGAAATGCCCCGCCGCCATGGCCTGCCCTGCCACCACACCGCTGCACTGTGCCTGCCACAGCGCCATCGGGTCAAACAGGCGGTTAACGACGCCGCGTGCGCCCCACAGCACCAGCATGTCGCAAACCACTTTGCCACCTAGCGCGCGACCTTCACGGTCATGAATCAGGTCTATGCCGGCGCTGGCGCGGTAGTCTTCACAGGCTGCGTGCAGGGCCTCGGGATTGCAAAAGCAGCGTTCGTATTCGCGCAAAGCTTCCGGCTCGATATAGCCCAAGCCACTGCTGCCCCAGCCGCCCAGTTTGGCGTGCAGGTAGGCCTTCGCAGTGTCAGGGTGGTTGGCACCCATCATGATCTCGGGCAGCGGCGCTGGCTGCAGCATGTGAAACCAGTGGTAGTAGGCTCGGGCAAACTCCATGTACGGGGCGGTGAGGCTGGTGCCGTCGTACATGTCAAGCGTGGGCGCGATGTCAATGACGCACAGCTTTTTAACCCGCGCTGGGTAGTCCAGCGCCAGCCGGTGCGCCACGCGCCCGCCCCGGTCATGGCCGCACAGGTGAAATTGGTCAATGCCAAGCGCGTTCATCACCAGCGCCATGTCATGCGCCATGTTGCGCTTGCTGTAGTTGCTGTGGTCCGGCAGGCCAGGCGTTTTGGATGAATCACCATAGCCGCGCAAGTCGGGCATGACTAAAAAGTAGTCCTTGGCAAGCTGCTGCGCGACTCTGTGCCACATCACATGCGATTGCGGAAAGCCGTGCAGCAGCAGCAGCGCTGGCTTCATTGAAGGTTTTGGCACATCACCCAGCGCAGTTTTAGAGACCCGCGCATTAATCGTCGCGCCGTTGACTTCAAAACTGTGTTGCTCAAATTCGTCAAACCAGGTCATGATCGTGTCTTTCTTGTTGCTGTAAATTTTTGCAGATTGGTCACTGCCAGCTTTGCATCAGGTGCGTAGCAAGTGGCCATGGTGTCCAGGTCCAGCCGGGCAAAGGCGCTGTAAAACTTTTCCAGGGTGGCTTGGTTGGGGTGCATGGGGGTACGTCCTTAAGTCTCAACCTTAAGTCTCAACTTTAAGTCCCAACTCTACACCGCGCTTGATGGCTTGAGCCTGAAAATCACCCGTGTTCATGGGGCGTCTGCTGTATCAAAGTATTACCAAGTCCCCTAGAATGCGTCGAGGAGGGAGGCATCGCATGACACCAGAGGCCAAAGCAAGACAAAACATCGACGCGCTACTGGTTGCCTCGGGTTGGCACGTCTGCGATGTAGCTGACGCCAACATACATGCAGCCACTGGCGTTGCCATCCGCGAATTCCCCCTCAACAACGGCTTTGGCTTTGCCGACTACCTGCTCTACGTGAACGGCAAGGCCTGCGGAGTGATTGAGGCCAAGAAAGAGGGTGCCACCCTCCGTGGCGTCGAGGTGCAGTCTGGCCGCTACGCCCAAGGCCTGCCCGCCAGTTTGCCAGCATGGCAGCGCCCCTTGCCGTTTATTTTTGAATCTACGGGGGTTGAAACCCACTTCACCAACGGCTTAGACCCGCAGCCGCGCGCCCGTGGCGTGTTTGCCTTCTTCCGCCCCGAACTGTTGGTGCAGTGGCTCGGAGCCGTTCGGGCTGAGCCTGTCGAAGCCCACCCTTCGACAAGCTCAGGGCGAACGGCGGAAGAACCCAGGCCACCCTATGTCCCCAGCGGCACCTTCCTGGCCCGCATGCAGCACATGCCCCAGCTGGTGACAGAGTGGGGCACGGGCGGCGCCAGCTTCAAGCTGTGGCCCGCGCAAATTACGGCTATTGAGAATTTGGAAAAAAGCCTCGCCGCCAACAAACCCAAAGCCCTCATCCAAATGGCCACCGGCAGCGGCAAGACCTTCACCAGCATCGGCTTTATCTACCGCCTCATCAAGTTCGGTGGCGCGCGCCGCGTGCTGTTTTTGGTAGACCGTGGCAATCTGGCCCGCCAGACCAAGAAAGAGTTTGACGCCTACGCTTCTCCCTACAACGCCTACAAGTTTGGCGAGGAATACATCGTTCAGCACCTGCAAAACAACCAGCTCGACACCAGCGCCCGCGTGGTCATCTGCACCATCCAGCGCATGTTCAGCATGCTCAAGGGGCGCGAGCTGGCCGAAGAGGCCGACGAGGAAAGCACGGAGCGCGTTGAGAGCCTGTTCAAAGACGCCGAGCCCATTGGCTACAACCCGGCCATCCCCA
>JAYVPR010000264.1:0-6361 GCA_043757245.1 Polaromonas sp.
CGTCATCTCATTGACGCCAGAGATCACGCCAAGCCGACGCTCAAGTGGCGTCGCCACGCTGGACGCCATGGTGTCGGGGCTGGCACCGGGGATGGCGGCGCTGACGGTGATGACGGGGAAATCGACTTGCGGCAGTGGCGAGACGGGCAGAACGAAGAACGCACCTATGCCGGACAGGGCCAAGCCGACGGTTAACAGTATTGTGGCTACTGGGCGGCGAACAAAGGGTTCTGAGAGGTTCATTTAACTTTTCTCAGATTGCGCTTTGGGTGAGACTTGGTGCTTGGCGGGGTGTACCGGGGGTTGCCCGGCACTCCCAGCAAAGTCAAACAAGCTATCAATTAAGAAGCAAATTACGCCCGAATTTATTGGGCTATAGGCATAAAACATACTCAAAACCCCGCACCACGCCGAAACCTCTTTCCCAACCGATCAAACCCCAAATAAATAACCGGCGTCGTGAACAATGTAAGCACCTGACTAACAACAAGCCCACCAAAAATAGCCAACCCAAGAGGCCGCCTTAACTCAGCCCCGTCGCCCCAGCCCAACATCAAAGGCACAGCCGCAAACAAAGCGGCAAGTGTCGTCATCAAAATCGGTCTGAAGCGCAAAAGAGCCGCCTGATGAATCGCCTCTTGCGCTGACTTGCCCTGAGTGCGCTCCGCATCAATTGCAAAGTCAATCATCATGATGGCGTTTTTCTTGACAATGCCTATCAGCAAAATAATGCCGATGATGCCAATCACGCCCAGATCATTGCCTGTCACCATCAAAGCCAGTAGCGCGCCCACGCCTGCCGATGGCAGCGTTGACAAAATGGTCAGGGGGTGAATGAAGCTTTCATACAGAACGCCCAGCACAATGTACACACACACCAGCGCTGCCAGAATCAGCCACAACTGGCTAGAAAGCGATGCCTCATACGCTCCAGACGCGCCCAGGAAAGTCAGGCTCACGCTGGCTGGCATGGCAATGTCTTTAGCGGCTTGCTTGATGTCATCAACGGCCTTGCCCAGCGCTACGCCGGGGGCAGTGTCAAAGCCCAGGGTGGTCGCAGGAAACTGATCAACATTGGTGACTTGCAGCGGCGCAGGTCGCTCGGTGATGGTGGCGATACTGGACAATGGTGTGGTGCCGCCTGCGCCGGTTTTAAGCTGCAAACCGCCGAGTGATGCGGCGGTGTTTAACTGACTGGGCAGCGCCTCCAAAATCACGCGGTATTGATTCGTCTCGGTAAAAATAGTGGACACAATCCGCTGACCAAAAGCGCTGTACAAGGCGTCGTCAATCGCGGCGGTTGAAATGCCCAGACGGGAAGCGGTATCGCGGTCAACCGTGACGAAAATCGACGCGCCAGTGGCCCCTGCATCGGTCGCTACATTGCGCAGGCTGGCCAATTCAGCCATACGTTCTGCCAATTTTTTCGCCCACAGCACCACCACTTTGTTGTCGGACCCTTCCAGCGACACACGAAACTGGGTGGGGCCGGTTTCAGCATCAATGGTCAAGTCTTGGGTAGGTTGCAAGTACAGCGTGACGCCGGCTATTTTGCTGGCGCGTTCGCGCAGCCTGTCGATGGTGGCTTGCTGGCTGGTGGTGCGCGTTTTTTTCAGGTTGATCAACATGCGCCCGGTGTGCAGCATGGCATTGTTGGCAGCATCGACACCGACAAAGGAACTCAAGCTCTGAACGTCCGGGTCTTCAAGAATGGCTTTGGCAGTGGCTTGTTGTAGCTCGGCCATCCGGGCATACGAGATCGACTGGGTGGCTTGCACGCGCGCTTGTAACTGGCCCGTGTCCTGCGTCGGAAACAAGCCTTTGGGAATCACAACGTACAGCAGCACGGTAAGCGCAAGCGTGGCGGCGGCGACCAGCAGCGTTAAACCTTGGCGCTTGAGCACCCAAGTCAAGGCGTGGTCATAGCGAACCATCACGCCGCTGAAAAATTGTTGCAGCTTGCCTTCTTCGTTTTTGACGGGTGCATCGGCCGCCAGCGCAGGGCCGCCCCAAGCCAGGCCAGCCCCCTCGGGGGGCAGCGTAGTACGCGAAGCGACAAGCGTGGGGGCACGTTTCTTTAGCCACCGTGCCGACATCATGGGAACGAGGGTCAGCGACACCACAGCAGAAATCAAAATCGTGATCGCCAGCGTGACGGCAAATTCCCTGAACAAGCGCCCCACCACATCGCCCATGAACAGCAGCGGAATCAGCACCGCAATCAGTGACACGGTCAGCGAAATAATCGTGAAACCAATTTGCGCTGCACCGGTCATGGCGGCCTGCATCGGTGCCATGCCTTCTTCAATGTAGCGAGAGATGTTCTCGATCATCACAATCGCGTCATCGACCACAAAGCCTGTAGCGATCGTCAGCGCCATCAGGCTCAAGTTGTTCAAGCTGTAGCCCAGCATGTACATCGCGCCACAAGTGCCAATCAAGGAAATTGGCACGGCCAGGCTGGCAATCACAGTGGCGCGCAGGCTATGCAGAAAGGCAAAAATGACCAGTACCACCAGCAGCACGGCCACCAGCAGCTCAATTTGCACATGCATCACAGACGCACGGATACCGGTGGTGCGGTCAGACAGCACCTCTACCTTGACTGAAGCAGGCAAGCCGGATTGCAATTCGGGCAGTCGCGCCTTGATGGCATCGACCGTGGCAATCACATTCGCGCCGGGTTGGCGTTGCACATTCAGGATGATGGCTGGTGTCAACGGACCCCCACGTTCGCTCGCTTCGCGTAGCTCTCTGCCCCCCGAGGAGGCTAATTTCCCTTGGGGCGGCCCGGCGGGAAATTGCTCGCCAGCACTTGAATCAACAGCAGATGTATTCACACCACTCCACGCGCCCAGTTTGACGTTTTCTGCCCCATCAATGACTTGCGCGACATCGGCAACACGCACCGCCGCACCGTTGCGGTAAGCGATGATCAGATTTTTATAATCCTGCGCTGCCACCAGTTGGTCGTTTGAATTGATGGTGTAGGCTCGGCTTGGCCCGTCAATGCTGCCCTTGGCGGCGTTGGCATTGGCGGCCGCAATCGCGGTGCGAAACGCGTCCAGCCCCAGGCCGTAAGAAGCCAGCGCGCGTATGTCAGCCTGAATACGCACCGCAGGCCGCTGGCCACCGCTGAGCGTGACCAGCCCCACGCCGTTGACCTGGCTGATTTTTAGCGCCAGCCGGGTGTTGACGAGGTTTTGTACCTCCGTTAAAGGCAATATGTCCGACGTGATCGCCAACGTTAAAACAGGCGCATCAGCCGGGTTAACCTTGGCATACACAGGCGGTGCGGGCAAGTCAGCGGGCAGCAGCGATGCCCCTGCATTGATAGCGGCTTGCACCTGCTGCTCGGCAATATCAAGTGCCAGCCCCAAGCCAAATTGAAGCGTGACGATGGACACGCCTGCTGCGGAGGTAGCGCTCATGCGCTGCAGCCCTGCCATCTGGCCGAACTGACGCTCCAGCGGGGCAGATACGGTTTGCGCCATCACCTCCGGGCTAGCGCCGGGGTACAGCGTTTGCACCTGAATGGTCGGGTAATCGACCTGCGGCAGCGCCGACAGCGGTAAAAATTTCAAACCCAGTAGCCCTGCCAGCACGATGGCCAGCATGAGCAGCGATGTGGCTACCGGGCGAAGAATAAAGGGGCCTGACGGACTCATTGGACTCATTGCGCGGGTCGCTCGCCGCCGCCCTGCCTGCGCTGAACAATGCCTTTCCAGCGTTCAAGTGCCTCTGGATCACCGCTGTCCAGCATTTGGAAAAAGCGTTTGCGCCGCTCCAACGCAACAGGATCGTCTTTGACCTGTTCGAGCATGCGCAGGCGCTGTTCAGCGGTTGGTAAAGGCGGCGCTTTAGCTGTTGGTGCAGGCGCTGAATCAGCAGCACCCGCCTGAGGTGCTGCAGGCGCTGACCTGTCAGCCGGTTTCATCGAGGGATCCTTTGAAGATGAAGACGATAGTGCTGGTGGCGATTGGGGTGACGACACACCACTCGCCGGTGGAAGTGCAAATGCAGGTGCAGGTGCAGGTGCAGGTGCCCCCGGCGCAGAGCTGGCGCCTGGGCGACGACTGCCGCCGCGCGGGGCGTCGCCTGACAGGCTGACACGTGAGCCCTCTTTCAACCTGTCAGCGCCTTCAGTGATCACCTGTTCGCCCACCTTCAAGCCAGATGTGATGACAATTTTTTCACCTGTCGCCTGCCCGCGCACGACGGGCCTGATCGACACCGTACGTTCTGCAGCGTTCAACACAAACACAAAGTCACCGTTGCCGCCCAGGCGCACAGCCGTCACAGGCACAACCACAGCGTTGTCAATCGACTTGATGCGCAACTGGATATTGACAAACTGGTTGGCAAACAAGGCAGAGTCGGCATTGGCAAAACGCGCCTTGGCCTTGACGGTGCCGGTGGTGGTGTCGACCTGGTTGTCAAGCGATGCAAAGTTGCCGCTACCCAGCACGCCAGTGCGCGTGCGGTCCAGCGCCACCACCTGCATTTCTGTTTTGCTGGCATTCATGACATCACTGACGCGGTCTTGCGGCACTGAAAACACCACATCCATCGGCATGACCTGGGTGATGACCGCAACACCATTGGCATCGCTGCTGCTCACGGTATTGCCCACGTCCACCGTGCGCAACCCCACCCGGCCGCTGATGGGTGCGGTGATGCGGGTGTAGCTGAGGTTTAACTGCGCAACGCCCACTGCGGCGCTGTTGATCATCACCGTGCCTTCAAGCTGCTTGACCAAGGCGGTTTGCGAATCAACTTCTTGCCGCGCAATCGAATCCTGGCCCAAGAGCGTTTGAAACCGTGTCAAAGTGACTTTGGCACTTTCAAGTTGCGCCAGATCACGCTGCCGCTGGCCCGTGGCTTGCGCAAGAGCCAGCTCAAACTGGCGTGCATCAATGGTGGCCAGCAACTCACCTGCGCGCACCATTTGGCCTTCTTTGAACAGCACCTTTTCAAGCACGCCCGACACCTGTGGACGCACCTTGACGGTAGCCAGCGGCGTGACTGTGCCCAGCGCGTCCAGCGTGACAGCAATGCTCGCCCGCTCGGCTGTCGCCACGCCCACAGTGCTGGCACCCCGGCCACCGCCGCCACCGCCGCCAGGGCCACCAGGGCCGCCAGGCGCTCCAGCTGCGCCGCCGCTGCTGGCAGGTGCTGCAAACATGGTGCTGGGACGCGTCAAATACCAAGTCAATCCACCCATACCAGCTACCAAAAGCAACGCCACCACAGCGCCAATGATGGTTGCACGGCGGCTCATTGGTTTTCGGGCTGGTGCAGGTTGGACAGGGGCAGCGGGCTTGGGTTCTGACTCAAGTGGTGGCTCACCTAGTGGCTCTTGTGGCGTCATCAACGGTCCTTAATAATTTTTATAGGGTTAGTCTGCAGCTAAGCGCAGGCTGCATACAAACCCCTTGAAAAGATTATGACGACAAGGCCAAACCACTTGTAAAGCGCAGGGCTAGTGGCGGGTAAATGCGGGGTAAAGCGGGAGGTGCTCCTGCCAAGGGCCTCTTTGCCGTACACGGCGTAGACGCGACAGGCAAGCCCGTCTCGCTATAAGTCAGCTACAAATTTAATAGCTTCTTACACGCGTATTGATTGGGATAAATCCATTTTTTCGCCTCAAAGTGACCACTTTCCAGAATTTTTGAGTCCCAAAACCCTATTTCACCGGAATCACATTAGCCCGGTCAACAGGCACAGCCGTCACGCTGTTTTGCGGTGAGCCTTCGATCAGGCGGTCTGAATAGGTCAGGTACACCAGTGTGTTGCGGGGCTTGTCGACGATGCGTACCACCCTGAGCTTTTTAAATACCAGCGAAATGCGCTCGGTCAGTACGTCTTCTTGCGCCTCCAGCGGTTTGGCAAAGGTAATGGGGCCGGTCTGGCGGCAGGCAATGGATGCTTCGGACTTGTCTTCGGCCAAACCCAGCGCACCTTTGTAGCCACCGGTTTTGGCGCGCGACACATAGCAGGTCACGCCCGCCACCTTCGGGTCGTCATACGCATCAACCACAATCTTGTCGTTCGGGCTGAGCAGTTTGAAAACCGTGCTGACCTCTCCGATCTGCTGTGCGCCTGCGCGGGTCATGACAAAAAACAATGACAAAACCGCGAGCAATGACATCGCCAAGGTACCGATAATTTTTTTCATGTGATTTCCTTCAATGAACAAGCCAAGGTCTAAGGGTACACAAAGCAAAAAGGCCCTTTTCGGGGCCTTTGTTAAAAAAATGAGCGACTAGCAGCCTGTCGGACTTTCGACCCATTAAATTCTTTCCAGAATGCGCTACAAAAAATATAGCTGCATGTTAAAATTGTGCCTGTACTGATAGGC
>JAYVPR010000265.1:0-6350 GCA_043757245.1 Polaromonas sp.
GTACATAGCCCACCGGGACTTCACGCCCATTGACTGCCTGCCAGACGATTGTTTGTTGAAAGACTACCCGGTAGATTTACCTTGGAAAGACGGCGTGCCGGCCAGTGCCTTGCAAACGTCTGTCGATGAATTCAAATTGGCTGCGTAATTTTTATGAACCTCTACACAAAACTCCAACAGCGCGCAGCCAATAACCAGCCGATTCGCATCGGCCTGATCGGTGCTGGCAAATTCGGCAGCATGTATTTGGCGCAAATCCCAAAAACACCCGGCGTGCATTTGGTGGCGATTGCCGACCTGTCACCCGACTCAGCGCGCGCCAACCTCGCACGTGTGGGGTGGAACCCGCTTTTAACTCAAGCAGAATCTGCGCAAGCAGCTATTAAAACGGGAGCGACCTGGATCACTGACGACTGGCGTGCCGTTGTCACGCATCCGCAAATCGACATCATTGTGGAATGCACGGGCAACCCGGTGGCAGCGGTTGAGCATTGCCTGGCTGCCTTTGCGCATGGCAAGCATGTGGTGAATGTGACGGTGGAAGCTGATGCATTTTGCGGCCCGTTGCTGGCACGCAAGGCGTTTGAGAAAGGCGTTGTGTATTCGATGGCCTTTGGCGACCAGCCCGCACTGATTTGCGACCTGGTCGACTGGGCGCGCACCTGCGGCTTTCCGGTCGTGGCGGCAGGCCGTGGCCATAAGTGGTTGCCGCACTTTTCAGAAAGTACACCCGACACGGTGTGGGGCAACTACGGTTTAACGCCAGAGCAAGCAGCACGTGGCGGACTCAACCCAAAAATGTTCAATAGCTTTTTAGATGGCTCTAAACCATCCATTGAATGCACAGCAGTTGCCAACGCCACGGGTTTGACAGTGCCCAGCAACGGCCTGCTGTACCCACCTGCCAGTGTTGAAGACATACCGTTTGTAACCCGCCCGATTAGTGAGGGCGGCGTGCTGGAACGCAAGGGCATGGTTGAAGTCATCTCGTCGTTAGAGGCCGATGGCAGAAAAATCCCGTACGACATCCGCATGGGCGTGTGGGTGACAGTCGAGGCCGAAACCGACTACATCAAAAACTGCTTTGAAGAGTACAACGCCCACACCGATCCCAGCGGACGTTACTTCACGCTGTACAAGCGCTGGCATTTGATTGGGCTGGAGGTCGGCGTATCAGTGGCCAGTGTGGCACTGCGCGGTGAGCCTACAGGCGTGGCCACCTGCTGGAATGCCGACGTAGTAGCCACCGCCAAGCGGGACTTGTTACCCGGCGACATGCTGGACGGCGAAGGCGGCTACACGGTGTGGGGTAAGCTGCTGCCGGCTGAGGCATCGACGCGAATGGGCGGTTTACCGCTGGGCTTGGCACACAACGTTAAAGTGGTGCGCGCAGTTAAAAAAGGCCAAAGCCTGAGCTGGGCTGATGTGGCCATGGACACATCAACCGATGCCTACAAAGTTCGGCACGAGATGGAAAGCATGTTTGCAACACCTTTGCAGAAAGCTGCCTGAAAACCCATTCAAGCTAAACGTAAGCCTTCTCGATTTTCTGGCTGCATGATGGCCTTGTTCAACGCTTCAAAGATACATCATCATGAATATTACGGTTTTAGGAATTGGCAACATGGGCTCGCCCATGAGCCAGCGGCTCTGCACTGCAGGGTACAGCGTTAGCGTATGGAACAGATCACCCGGTAAAACAGACAGCTTGGCCGCACTGGGCGCAGCCGTTCACACACAAGCCAGAAGTGCCGTCAAAGATGCAGACATCGTGGTCAGCATGCTGGAAAGTGGCTCGGTGGTTGAAGACGTGCTGTTCAACCAAGGCGTGGCCGAGGCGATGAAGCCGGGCGTGTTATTTATCGATATGGCCTCTATCAAGCCGCGTGAGGCGCGTGACCACGCAGCTCGGCTGGGGGCACTTGGCATCGGGCATCTGGATGCGCCCGTGTCTGGCGGTGTGGTGGGCGCTGAAGAGGGCAAACTGGTCATCATGGTGGGCGGAAAGGCCGCAGATTTTGAGCGGGCGCTGCCCGTGTTTGCACACTTTGGCCGCGCCACGCATGTGGGTCCGCACGGCAGTGGCCAGCTTGCCAAACTGGCCAACCAGATGATCGTGGGCATCACCATTGGCGCGGTAGCCGAGGCGCTGCTGTTTACCCAGCGCGGCGGCGCAGACATGGCCAAAGTCAAAGAAGCGATTACCGGCGGTTTTGCCGACAGCCGTATCTTGCAAGTCCACGGCCAGCGCATGGTGGAGCGCGACTTTACACCACGCGCGCGCATGAGCATTCAACTCAAAGACATGCGCAACGCATTGGCAACCGCTGAAGAAATTGGTTTTGAAGCACCTGTGACTGCACTGTTTGAAAAGCTCTATGCCGACGGCATTGAGCATGGCCTGAGTGACTTGGATCATTCAGGCTTATTTGTTGAGCTGGCAAGTCGCAACGGCATGAATTGAGATGAATCTATAGGAAAAGACCATGGATGACTTGCTCATCAAAGGCGCACTGGTGTATGACGGTACAGGCTCAGAGCCTGCTATCAAAGACGTAGCTGTTAGCGCTCATAAAATAAGGGCTGTGGCACAAAATATACCGCAAAATGCACGTCAAATCATTGACGGAACAGGCTTGGCACTGATGCCCGGCATCATCGACGGCCACACCCATTTTGATGCGCAAATCACATGGGACGCCACACTCAAACCCTCGCCCGCACTGGGCGTGACAACGGCAGTGATTGGCAACTGCGGCTTCACCATCGCGCCGTGCAAACCTGCTGACCGCGACATGACCATGCGTAACCTGACGCAGGTTGAAGGCATGTCACTTGACGTACTAAAAAGCGCTATCGACTGGAGCTTTGAGACCTTTGCCGAGTATTTGGCGATGCTGCGCGGCAAAGGCTGTGTGGTCAATACTGCTGCTTATATCGGCCACTCGTCGGTACGTACCTGGGTGATGGGGGCGGATGCATCCAAACGTGAAGCTACGCCGTTTGAGATTGAACAAATGCAAACCATTGTGCGAGATGCGATGGCAGCTGGTGCCGTCGGCTTTGCCAGCAGCACCAGCCCGGCGCACAACGGTGAGGGCGGCTTGCCCATGCCGTCGCGCCTGGCCAGCGACGGGGAAATGATGGCGCTGATTACTGCCATGGGCGAAGGTGGCAAAGGCGTGTACATGGTGACCAAAGGCGGGCAAATGTCAGTGCCTTTTTTAGAAGACATGGCCAAACAATCAGGACGCCCAGTCATGATTGCCGCACTTATGCACAACAGCACCAACCCCGAGGCGGTTTTTAAAGACTTCGATCAAATCGCCAGTGCCAACACACGAGGCCAGCGCCTGATCGGCCAAGTGTCGTGCTGCCCGTTGACGATGGATTTCACGCTAGCGTCGCCTTACCCTGTTGAGGGCTTGCAAAGCTGGAAGCCAGCACTTGGCCTGCAAGGCGATGCTCTAAAGGCTGTTTTAAGTGACAACACGTTTCGCCAATCAGTACGTGATGAAATTGCAGCACCCACCACCTTCCGACTGTTTAACGGCGAGTGGGACAAAGTGCATGTAGTCGAATGCGCCCTGCCTGCGAATGCCGCGCTGGAGCAGCGCACTGTGGCGGAAATTGCGCAAGCGCAACGCCGCGACCCGCTGGACGTGATGCTGGACTTGGCTTTGGATGAAGACCTGCAAACCGTATTCACCGCCCAACTTTTGAACAGCGATGCTGAGGCAGTTGGCCGTATATTGAATCACCCCAACAGTGTCATATCGCTGAGCGATGCAGGGGCGCACTTAACTTTTTTCAACGATGCAGGTTTTGGCCTGCATCTGCTCGGCCATTGGGTGCGCGATTTAAAAGCCATGAGCCTGCAAGAAGCGATACGCCGCCTCACATCACAGCCCGCCAGCATCTTCGGCATGTTAGACCGCGGTGGCATCAAAGAAGGCATGGCCGCTGACCTGCTGCTGTTTGACCCAGCAACTGTAGGTCGCGGCCCCAAGCGGCGTGTCTTTGATTTGCCCGGCGGTGCGGCGCGACTGACGACTGATGCGCTAGGCGTACATGGCGTATGGGTGAATGGCCAGCAGGTTGCTGACAGCCAGGGCATGCTAGCGCAGCCACCATTGGCTGGCAAGTTGCTAACGGAATTTGCTTCTTGACAAATTTTTTACCAAAATAAAAAAGCCGCTAAACATCATTGCGATGTGTAGCGGCTTTTTTTGCGGGCTAGCCGCAAAGCTCAAAGAGCGTGACTAATTCCATTTCCATATCAATCCAACATGTCGTTGCTTCGCGCCTAATGTCGTATCGATCTGGAAACGGAATAAAGGGCTTGATCAGTCCCGCGCAGCTTTAGAGAACTTGGCCGATTTTTTGGCAGCATCGCGTGGCACAAACACTTTGCCGGCTGGCTTGGCGAATGCTGGTTTTGCAAAAGCCGGTTTAGGCGCGAAGCCCTCGCCGCGTGTGGCAAACCCATCCCCGCGAGGAGCGAAAGAGTCACCACGTGGTGCAAATGAACGCTCTGGGCGCGGTGCAAAGTTGCGGTCTTCGCGTGGGGCAAAACTGCGTTGCTCTTGCGGTGCAAAGCTGCCACCGTTGTCATCGCGGCGTGGACCGCGGTCATTGAAACCACTGCGGTCAGCGTAACCGCCTTGTGGCGCTGGGCGACCCTGGAAGTTACCACCACGGTCTGCAAAACGGTCACCACCAAAACTACCGCGATCACCGCCGCCAAAATTGCGATCACCACCACCCGCGTTAAAACCGCCACCGGCAGGCTTGCGGCCAGCATAGCCACCACCGCCACCGCCGAAGTTGCCACCCGTATTACCACGTGATCCACCGCGATCATCACGACCGCCAGAATTGCCGCGTGGGCGGTCAGACGTTGGTGCAAAGCGCTGCTGTGGCTCCAGGCCAGCAATCACGCTGGATTTGAGGTTTTGCTGCGAGTAATGCTCAATATCCTGAATCTTGCGGCGGTCACGAAATTCTGCAATCGTGATGGCATTACCTGCACGGCCTGCACGGCCAGTACGACCAATGCGGTGAACGTAATCTTCAGCTTTCATTGGCAAACCGTAGTTGATCACGTGGGTGATCGTCGGCACATCCAAGCCACGTGCAGCCACATCAGTAGCCACCAATACCTGTACTCGACCATCACGGAAAGCCATCAAGCGGCGGTTGCGCAGGCCTTGACCCAGCGCACCGTGCAGTGCCACAGCGCTGAAGCCGTCTTGCACCAAATCATTGGCCAAGCCGTCGCATTCGACCTGCGTGCAGGCGAACACAATGGCTTGATTAATCGTCGTGTCGCGCAGCAAATGATCCAGCAGCTTGCGCTTGTGCGTCATGTTGTCAGCCCAATGCAGTGACTGGGTAATCGACGCATGCTTTTCATGCGGCGAGTCAATCTCAACCCGCTGCGGCTGGCGCATCACGCGCGTGGCCAGTTGCATGATGCGCGGCGCAAAAGTGGCGCTGAACATCATGGTTTGCTTGCGCTCAATGGTGAGCTGGTTGACTTCGGTCAGGTCATCGGCAAAGCCAAGGTCAAGCATGCGGTCGGCTTCGTCAACGACGAGGAATTGAACCTGGTCGAGTTTGATTTGCATGCTGCGCTGCAAGTCAAGCAAGCGGCCCGGCGTAGCAACCACCAGGTTGGCGTTTTGCAGTTTGGCAATTTGCAACTGGTAAGGAATACCACCAACCACGTTGGCAATGCGCAGGCCACGGCAATGTCGAACCAGGTCAATCGCATCGGCACAAACCTGCTGAGCCAGCTCGCGTGTGGGGCACAAAATCAGTGCCCCTGGCGTGGCGGCCTTGAAGTTGCGCAAGTTGGTTGGATCTTTGCGCTTTGGTTTTTTAGCAGGCGCTTCGCCACGCGCAATCGCCTCGGCAGACAAACGTTCAAACTCAGCACGCTCAAAACGCTCGGCGTCTTCTTGCTGCTTTAAAAGCGTGTGCAAAACGGGCAGCAAAAACGCGGCGGTTTTACCGCTGCCGGTCTGGCTGGATACCAGCAAATCGGTGAATTTTGCTTTCTTGTCAGCCTTAACGTCCGAGTTGGCATCATCCAGAGCTTGCATGGCCTTGGGGATGGTTGCCATTTGCACGGCGGTAGGCTGGGTAAAGCCCATGTCTGCCACAGCTTGCAGCAGCTCTTTGGCCAGGCCCAGTTTTACAAAGCCGTTGGGCTCAGGGGCGATGGCGTCCAAAGATGTTTCCAGCAAGCTGGAGTCGTCGTTGTTTTCAACGTCAAAGTTTGCTTCGGCAAAAGAATCACCGCGAGCCTCAAAAGAGTCAGTCATGTTTTTTCTCACTAATCACCT